>DASUGG010000212.1:0-2046 GCA_036274135.1 Geminicoccaceae bacterium | reverse complement strand
GAGTTGTCCTTGTTCTTCTTGATCATCTTGCAGACGTCGTAGCCGTCCATGCCGGGCAGCATCACGTCGAGGAAGATCATGTCGAAGTGCTGCTTGGAGATCTTGAACAGCGCCTCCTCGCCCGAGGCCGCGAACTCCGGGTTGATGCCGTAGGGCGCGAGCTTGTTCTGCAGGAAGGTGCGCATCAGCGGGCTGTCGTCGACGGCCAGCACGCGGAAGTTGTGCTCCTCGTGGCGCGGCGTGGGCACGGCGGCCGGCATCACCGGCGCCGGCGGCGTCACGTTGACGGTGACCACCGGCGCGGACGGGGGCGGCTGCATGGGCGCCTCGGCGATCCGGGCGGTCAGCGGCGGCGGCGCCTGCACCGGCTGCATCGGGACATTGGCGATCTTCGCCGCCGTCGGCAACGAGGCGGCCAGGGGCGGGGTGGGCGCCTGGATCGGGGTCGGTGGCGGTACCACGCGCAGCGTGCTGCGCGAGCTCGGCGCGACGGCTGCGGACAGCGCCGAAGGGGACAGCGGCGTCACGCCGCTCGACTGCAGATGGAGCGCGGCGGGCGGCAGCGTCTTCTCCGCCGGCGCCTTGTCCGCCGGCGACTTCTCGGCCTGCGGCCGGTCGCTCAGGATCCGGTCCACCGTCTTCTCGGGAACCGGCTTTTCATTGAGCGACTTGTCGAAGGACTTCTCCAGCATGGGCGAGACGTTCGGCTGCAACGTGACGTTGGGCAGGACCGTGGCGGCGGGCGCCGCCGCCGTCATGGTCGCGGGCATGGCCGAGGACAGCGTGGCGGCATGCGTGGCGGCGGCCGAAGGGCTGGCCGTCATCGAGTGACTGCTCGCCGACATCGGGCCGGGCGCGGCCGTGGCGGAAGCCAGGCTGTTCGCGGCCGGCGAAAGCGGCGACATGGCGTTCATGCTGGCCGAGAGCGCGGGCTGCTGCGAGGTCATGCCCGCGGTGACGCGCGACAGCGTCTGCTCCTGCTTCGGCGTGGCGGAGGCATGGGTGGGCTGGGTGCCGTCGGCGTTCGGCGCCGACACATCGAGCGCGGGCGCTTCACGCGTGACGTTGTTCAGCGCGATGGCCAGCCGATCCATGGCGCCCACCACCTTGAGACCCAGCGGCCGCGAGGCGGACGCGACGCCGAGATCGAGATTCTTCGCTCCGACCACCAGCGTGCGGTCCGAGGTGCTGGCGAAGGTGGCCTGCCAGCTCGCGACGGCGCTGTCGCTGTCGCCGTCGAGCAGGTACATGTCCGGCGCCACGCCGCTCTCCGGGTTCCAGAGTTTGTAGCCGATCTGGCGCGCGGGGGCGACCGACAGCAGGAAGATCGAGTTCAGCATCTGGCGCTCCGGGGCGGAGAAGCCGACGACTCGGACATGAAGGACGCGGGTCTTGTTACTCATGGCAGTACCTTTGACCTCAGCCGGCGGCCGCGCGCATCTGGGCGCGTCCGGTAACGGCTTCGGCGACGTGTTGCAGCAATTCGTGATCGGCGAAGGGTTTGTTCAGATAGGCGTTCACGCCCGCGGACATCGCCTGGCGGCGGTGCTTGTCCATCGAGCGCGAAGTGATCATGACGACGGTGAGGCCGGCCAGCTCGGGGCGCGAGCGCACGTGCGCCGTGAGCTCGAGGCCGTTCATGTTGGGCATTTCCAGGTCGGTCAGCAGCACGTCGGGGCGCGAGATCTCGAGCGCCTTGACGGCCTCGATGCCATCGCGCGCCAGCGTGACCTCGTAGCCCTGGTCCTCGAGCAGCGAGGCGATCGCGCGGCGCACGGACAGCGAGTCGTCGACCACCAGCACGCGCCCCGGGCGCATGCCGCGCGACTGCGCGTGCGCGGCCGCCGCGCTGCGCAGGGACTGATCGCGCGGGCTGCGCACCAGCTCCGCCACGTCGAGCAGCGGGATCACGCTGCCGTTGCCCAGCAGGCCGATGCCGGCCACGCCGGGAATGCGCTTCAGGAATCTGCCGGCCGGACGGGTCACGAGCTCGCCCGCATCGAGGATGGCATCCACCAGCAGTCCGATCGGACCGGACTCGCTGTC
>DASUGG010000211.1:0-10635 GCA_036274135.1 Geminicoccaceae bacterium | reverse complement strand
CGGGTGCGGCCCGGCTTTCATGTCCGAGCCGTCGCGCGACTTCACCATCCAGCCGCAGATCAGCCCGCCCCAGCCGGCGGCGGCGACGTCGTCACCGGTCAGCACCGCGAGCACGCCCGGCGCCGCCAGCGCCTTGCTGGTGTCGATGCCGAGGATCCTGGCGTGGGCGTGCGGCGAGCGGACGAATACCGCATAGGCTTGGCCGGGCTGATTGATGTCGTCGGTGTAGGTCCCGCGGCCGGTGATGAACCGCTGGTCCTCCTTGCGCCGCACCGAAGCGCCGATGCCGTCGGCGGCCACGGCTCAGGCCCTCCCTGGCTGCGCCATCGCCTCAGCGGCGGCGCTGATCGCCTTGACGATGTTGTGGTAGCCGGTGCAGCGACAGAGATTACCCTCCAGCCACTCGCGAATCTCGCGCTCGGACGGCCTCGGGTTGTGCTGCAGGAGATCGATGGCGCTCATGATCATGCCCGGCGTGCAGAAGCCGCACTGCAGCGCGTGATGCTCGCGGAACGCCGCCTGCATCGGGTGCAGCTCGCCGTTCCTGGCGAGGCCCTCGATGGTGGTGATCTGCCGCCCCTCGGCCTGCAGGGCGAGCATCGTGCAGGACTTGACCGACTTGCCGTCGACGTGGACCACGCAGGCGCCGCACTGGCTGGTGTCGCAGCCGACATGGGTCCCGGTCAGCCCGAGATCCTGACGTAGCAGCTCGACCAGCAGGGTGCGCGGCTCGACGTCGCGCGTCACCGACTGGCCATTGATCGTCATGGAAACGCTGGGCATCTAGCTCTCTCCCCCTGAGCAGCCCCCTTCGGGGGTCGATTGCGGTCGATCGCAGCGCCGGTCGTCGTCCTGCGCCTGGTCACTTCGGGATGCCGCAGCAAGCTAGGAGAGCGGCCGATGCCCGTCAACGGGTTGCCCGCTGCGCGGGCGACCCCGCCCTGTCCCGGCGATGCCGGGCGGGCCGCGAAACGGCGACGTCAGCGGAACAGCATCACCGCCAGCATCAGGATGACGATCACCAGCGCGGCCCAGACGAACTTGTTCTGGGCGAGCGAGGCGAAGCCTTCGGGCGCCGGCGCGGGGCGGGCCGGCACGGCCCCGGGAGCTTCCGTCGCGGCTTCGGGTGCCGGCGCCGGCGCGACCAGCTGGTTGCGAAAGTTCTCGAAGAATTCGTCCGCCATCTTCTTCGCGGTGGCGTCGACCAGCCGCGAGCCGAGCTGGGCGAGCTTGCCGCCGACATCGGCCCGCGCGGTGTAGCTCAGCAGCGTGATCTCGGCGGCCTCCTCGACCAGCGTGACGTCGGCGCCGCCCTTGGCGAAGCCGGCGGCGCCGCCCTTGCCCTCGCCGGTGATCTTGTAGCTCTCGGGCGGGTTGAGGTCGGACAGGGTGACCTGGCCGTTGAACTTCGCCCGCACGGGGCCGACCTTGGCGGCGACCGTCGCGGCGAACTCGTGGTCCGACAGGCGTTCGAGGGATTCGCAGCCGGGCAGAGAGGCCTTCAGGACCGCGGGATCGTTCAGCGCCGCCCACACCTGCGCGCGCGGCGCCGGAATCCGGTACTCCCCCCTCATGTCCATGGCCTTTTTCCCCCAAAAGGTTGGCGTTAGCGGCGAAAGCTACATGGCTCCCGCAGGGCGGGCAACAACCCCGGCGCCCGTTCGCTGCCGCGACCCCGCACGGCGCCCTTCCGCCCCGGCAACCGAACGGTCCGGCCGGCGTTTACCCGTGAGCGCATCGCAGCGCGAGGAGGAACGCATGCCAGAAGAGCCCCCGTCGCACCACCCCGCCCAGGAGCAGGATCGCCAACCGGGCCGGCAGGAAGCCATGGCGCCGAAGCCGCAGGCCGAAATGCGCGATTATCGCGGCGCCGGCAGGCTCGACGGCAGGGCCGCGCTGATCAGCGGCGGCGACAGCGGCATCGGTCGCGCCGTCGCGATCGGCTTCGCCAAGGAAGGCGCCGACGTCGCGATCCTGTACCTCGAGGAGCACGACGACGCCGAGACGACGCGCGCGCTGATCGAGCAGGAAGGCCGGCGCTGCCTCGCGCTCGCGGGCGATGTCGGCGACGAGGCGTTCTGCCGCGAGGCCGTGCGCAAGGCGGTCGACGCCTTCGGCCGCCTCGACATCCTGGTCAACAACGCCGCCGAGCAGCATCCGCAGGAAAGGCTCGAGGACATCAGCGCGGCGCAGCTCGAGCGCACCTTCCGCACCAACATCTTCGCGATGTTCCATCTCGCCAAGGCCTGCCTGCCGCACCTGCAGGAGGGCTCGGCGATCGTCAACAGCACGTCGGTGACGGCCTATCGCGGCAGCGCGCATCTCATCGACTACGCCTCGACCAAGGGTGCGATCGTCTCCTTTACGCGCTCGCTCGCCGGCCGCCTGAAGGAGCGCAAGATCCGGGTCAACGCGGTCGCGCCGGGGCCGGTCTGGACGCCGCTGATCCCGGCGTCCTTTCCGGCCGAGAAGGTCGAGGGCTTCGGTCAGCAGACCTACCTCGGCCGGCCGCTCGAACCCGACGAGATCGCGCCGTGCTATATCTTTCTGGCATCGGACGACACGATCGCGATGACGGGACAGGTGCTCCACCCGAACGGCGGCGAGGTCGTCAACGGCTGAGCGATGCGCCTCGCCGAGGCGGGAGGACCAGCAGATGGGCAAGTTCATCTTCGGCCTCATCATCGGGATTGCCGTCGGCATCCTGGCGGTGACCATGAACCCGAATCTGGGAGAGCAGCTGCGGGTTTCGCTGGCGGACCTCACCGCGCAGGTCATGCGCAGCGCCGGAGAGACCGCCGAGGACCTGGGCAATGCGGCCAAGAACGCCGCCGGCCGGCGCGAACAGCCGGCAGATGCCGGGCCGCCGCCCGCGACGGCGCCGGCGACTCCCGCCGAGCCGGGCCGGACCCGCCAGGCCGAATAGAGCGCTACCAGCGCAGGATCAAGCGGCCGTCCGCGACCTCGTAGCTGCTCAGGCGGCGCAGGAAGCTCATGCCGAGCAGCGAAATCGGCAGGGGAGCCTCGTTGACCGACGCCTCGAGATCGAACAGCTGGAACTGGCCGATGCGCAGCTCGCGCAGCTCGACCGGGGCGGCGCGGACGGTGCCGTTGGCGCTCTCGAACTCCTGCGTAAAGCGCAGCTGGTCGGGCGTGAAGCCGAGCTGTCTGGCATCCCGCGGGCTGAGGACGATCTCGCTGGCACCCGTGTCGACCATGAAGTCGATCGGCACGCCGTTGACCGATGCCTCGACCAGGAAATGGCCGTGCGGACCGGGCTCGATGACCTGCTCGACGTCGCCGGAATCGCCCCGGCCGTGATCCCGGGTCGCACCGCGGGCGTACCGGTCGGCCCGCTCGCCGGCCGCATCACGCGCGGCCACCTCGAACTGCCGCGCGGCGCGCCCGTGCAGGGCCGCGAACGCGGCCGCGACGACGACCGCGATCACCATATAGCGAACCGCCCACCTCAGCATCCCCGCCCTCGCCGCTCCCGCGACGGCGCCACTATGCGCAGCGCAGCGGTAAGGAAATCCTAAGACGGCTCGGGGTCAGCGCCTGGCGGTGGCGGTGATCTCGATGGCGATCACGACCTTGTCTCCCACCGTCGCGGTGGAGGCCCACTCGCCCTGGCCGACGCCGAAGTCGAGCCGCGAGATGGTCAGCTCGCCGCGCGCCTCGGCGCGCCGCAGGCTCAGATCGCGCGGATCGTCGGCCATGTGCAGCGTGAAGGGCAGCACGACCTCCTTCGCCACGGCGCGCAGCGTGAGCTCGCCATGGGCCTCGTAGGCGTCGTCGCCCACCTTCTCGATCCTGGCGCTGGCGAAGCGCGCGCTCGGCCACCGCTCGACGTCGAGCAGGTTCGGCGAGCGCACCACGGCGTCGCGGTCCTTGTGGCCGGTCGTGACGCTTGTGGTGTCGATCTCGACCGCGATGCGGCTGCCCGCGAGGTCGTCGGGATCGAACAGGATGTCGGCGGTGAAGCGCGGGAAGGCGCCCTGCACGGGGGCGCCCTGCTGGTAGGCCTCGAAGCGGATCGCGCTGCCCTCCGCAACCGTCCAGGCAGCGGCGCCGACGGTCGCCGGCAGGGCCAGGCACAGGCCCAGCGTCGCGATCGCGAGACGGAGAAGTCGCGGGGGCCGCATCGTCCCGGCCGTTCAGCGGTGCGCCGCCGGGCCGGGCAGCATCCGGCGCAGGACGTCGTCCTTGAGCACGAAGTGGTGGCGCAGCGCCGCGCCGACATGCAGGATCACCAGCAGCGCCAGGAAATTGCCGCCGACCGTGTGGACGGTGAGCAGGGTTTCGCCCAGGCGCTCGTCCGGCCCGATCAGGGGCGGCAGCGGCACCAAGCCCCAGAGCACCACGGGGAAGCTCACGGCGTTCGACTGCAGGAAGCCGACCAGCGGCTGCACGAACAGCATCAGATAGAGCAGCGCGTGCACGACGCCGGCCGCTTTGCGCTCCCAGCACCGCATGCCGGTCGGCAACGGCGGCGGCGGATGCAGCAGGCGCCACAGCAGCCGCAGCGCGGCGAGCATCGCGATGCTGATGCCGATTGACTTGTGGAGGTTGTAAAGCTGCAGCTTGCGCAGGCCGAGCGGCAGGTCCTCCATGTAGTAGCCGAGCCCGAGCATGAAGAGGATCAGGGCGGCGATCAGCCAGTGAAACGCCTGGGCGACGGCGCCGTAGCGCTCGATCTGCGCCGGCCTCGCCCGCACCGCTTCCCCGATCTCGACCATCGCCGGCCCTCGCATAGCGCCTGCGCAGGATGAAGAAAGCATCAGGCTAGCGCGCCGCGCGCCGCTGCCAAGCCCGATTCAGTGGCGGCGGTTGACACGTCTCGCGCCCAGGTCGAGCATCGCCGGAAAGTGCAGATCGTCGGGAGGGTCTCATGCGGCTCGCGGGCAAGGTCGCGATCGTCACGGGCGGGGCGCGCGGCATCGGCCGCGCGATCTGCGAGCGCTACGCCGCGGAAGGCGCCTTCGTGGCGGTGGCCGACCGGCTGGCCGCGCAGGCCGAAGATACCGCGGACGCGATCGTCGCAACCGGCGGCGGCGCCGTCGCGCTCGAACTCGACGTCACCGACCCGGGCTCGATCGACGCCGTCGTGGCGGCCGTCGTGCGGCAGGCCGGCAGCATCGACATCCTGGTTAACGCCGCGGGTATTTTCGACATGGCGCCGCTCCTCGAGATTACGCCCGAGAGCTACGAGCGGGTGTTCGCCGTCAACGTAAAGGGCCTGCTGTTCACCCTGCAGGCGGCGGCGCGCCAGATGGTGGCGCAGGGCCGCGGCGGCAAGATCATCAACTTCGCCTCGCAGGCCGGACGGCACGGCGAGGCGCTGGTCGCGGTCTATTGCGCCAGCAAGGCGGCGGTGATCAGCCTCACCCAGTCGGCGGCGCTCGCCCTGATCCCGCACCGGATCAACGTCAACGCGCTGGCGCCGGGCGTGATCGACACGCCGATGTGGGATCACGTCGATGCGCTGTTCGCCAAATACCTGAACCTGCCGATCGGCGAGCGCAAGCGCCAGGTCGGCGAGGCCGTGCCGTACGGCCGCATGGGCCGCCCCGAGGACCTGGTGGGCGCGGCGGTGTTCCTGGCATCGCCGGAGAGCGACTACATCGTCGGCCAGACGCTGAACGTCGACGGCGGCAACCGCATGAACTGATCAGGCGGGCGGCTTGCCGATGAACTCGACGACGATGCCGTCCGGGCCCTTGAGATAGACCACCTGGCGGCCGCGGTTCGGGCCGTCGTCGATCACGATGATCTCGCCGATCCGGCGATAGCCGTGGATTCGCGCGCCGAGGACCGCGGCCGGCACGTCGTCAACGTCGAAGGCGATGTGCGCCGCGCCGGCATCGCACAGGCGGGCGGGCGAGGCGCCGCGATCGGCCGGCGCCCTGTACTCGATCAGCTCGATGGTGTGGCCCGGGCCGCGCACGAAGGCGATCTCGACCTCGGCGCCGGGGAGCGCGGTCATCGCCTCGATCAGAGCCTGGCCGCGCGGCGCCCGCGAGACCAGCTCGAACCCCAGAAAGTCGCAGAAGAACGGGATTGCGCGATCCAGGCTCGCCACGGTGAAGCTGGTGTGGTTGAAACCGCGCACCTCGATGCTCGCCAAAGCCGCCTCCCATGCTCGCCCCAGGCCCGCCCGGCGGGGCGCGTGACCTTCCGCCCGACCCCAGCCTCAGTCGGCGGCACCGGCGCGGGCCTCCTCCTGCGCCCGCGCGATGAGCTCGCGCCAGAGCGCTTCGCCGGCCGCGGTCGGCACCCAGATCGTGCCGGGCCCGTCGGCCCAGCCGCGCTCGGCGATCAGGCCGGCGCCCGCCAGCTCCTCCACCGCCCAGTCGGCATGGAAATGGCGCTCGAGCATGGCGCCGGAGATGCCGCGCACCGCCTTGGGCATCGCGCACAGGCGGTCGAGGATCTGGAAATGCACGCTGTCCCGCTCGATCATCATGGCGGATCGGAAGACTGCACGAGGCCGCCGCTTCGCTCAAGGGGGGCGCGGCGCCCGGCCGCGGCTCACGACCACGCGGCGGCCGCCACGAGAGCGAGGTTGGTCAGCAGATAAAGGCCCACGGCGGCGCCCGCCAGCAGCCAGTTCGGGTAGGGGACGGGGCGGTCGCGGTCGATCCGGCGATGCTCGACGAAGGTGATCAGGGCGATCACGACGATCAGCCCGAGCGCGACGAGGTGGATCTCGCTCACCAGCGTCAGACGGCTCGTGTCGCCGATGAACGCGTCGGCCGCACGCATGTTGAGCAGGACGCCGAACAGCACGCCGGCGAGCACGCCGAGCCGGCTGCTGAACGAGCCACGCTCGTGCGGGTCGAGAAACAAGGCCAGCAGCGCGATCAGCGCGGCGGCGAAGACGCCGGCCGTCAGCTTGACGAAGGTGAGGATCTGGGTCCGCTCGAGGACCAGCGTCGCCTCGAGGCGGGCGTAGCCGTCGGGGTCCTCGTCCGGCAGGCCGTAGGTGGAAGGCTCGATGGTGACGCTCGCCTGGACCGTCAGATCCGACACGTCCCACTCGTCGAGCTGGCGGCGGACGGCGGGCGACAGGAACGACGACTCGCTGTCCGCCTCGAACCGCACGACGGAGGTGCCGAGATCGGTCTCGTCGATCGGGATCGTCAGGCGCTGCCGGTCGAACGGGTAGTGGCGCACGTCCCAGTCGTGCCGGAACGTCCCCTCGACGCGGCGATACTGGTAGTAGCGGCCATCGTCGAGCCGGCTGCTCCGCACCTCGCCCAGCTGCAATGCGCTGCCGGTCGGGAAGGCGATCGTGTCGAGCGGCGCCGAGCGCGCCGACGGGCAGAGGCTCCAGAGCCACAGAACGGCGCCGAAGCTGTCCTGCGCCAGGTTCAGATCGTATAGCTCCTCGACGTTCACGCCCACCCGGCAGGTCTCGGACATGCCGGCACTGGACGCGTCCTGCGCCGCCGCGGCGCCGGCGGCCAGCAGCGTCAGCAGCAGGACCGCAGCACGGCCGCCGAGCCGCAGCACGACCGCCAGCGGGCTCAATGCGGCGCGAGGCTGGCGATCAGCTCGTCTGCGCCCTCGGTCAGGCCCGCGAACATCTCGAAATCGATCTTGTTGACCGCGACGAACACGCCGACGCCGCGGCCGGGAGCGAAGACCATGAAGCTCATGAAGCCGGCGAGCCCGCCCGACTTCTGCAGGATCGCCGGGCGATGGTCGGCGGGCCGCTGGAACAGCCAGGCGAGCGCGATCCCGTCGGTCGTCCCGGCCTCGTCGAAGCCGATCGCGGCGTGGAGGGCGGAGCGCTCCAGATAGGGCGTGTGGGCGAGCGCGAGCGTCGCCCAGACGGCGGGGTCGGTGCGCGCGAGACAATGGCGCAGCCACAGCACCATGTCGTCCGCCGTGGTGTAGAGACCACCGCTGCCGCCGATATTGACGGTGCTGACGCAAGGCTGCGCCTCGGCGCCGGGGATGCCGTAGCCGATCATCAGACGGGCGCACTGATCGTCGCTGGGCTCGAGCACGGTGTCGCTCATGCCGAGCGGGCCGGTGATCCGCTCGCGCAGCAGATCCTGATAGGACTCGCCCGCCGCGGTCGCGAGCGCGGCGCTGAGCAGATCGAAACCCACGTTCGAGTAGGCGGCGACGCTGCCCGGCGCCCAGGGCAGGGTGTAGCCCGCGAGCCAGGCGAAGCGGTCGGCGGCAGTGGGCCAGGCGAACGGCGGCGAGTTCGGCGGCGGATCGAGCGGCAGCTCGCGCGGCAGGGCCGCCGAATGGGTGGCGAGATCGAGCAGCGTGATCGGTCGTCCCTCGAATTCCGGAATCTTGGCCCCGTCCGGCGCGAAACGCTGCAGCGGGTCGGTGAGGCTCAGCCGACCCTCCGCCGCGAGGCCGGCGAGCAGCTCGCCGGCAAACACCTTCGTGCCGGATCCCAGGCGCAGGACGGACTTGCCGTTCGGCTCCTTGCCGTTGCCTTCCTCGGTCTCGCCGAAGCCGACGACGACGTGGTCGTCGCCGTTGACGACGGCGAGCACCATGCCGACAGCTCCGGAATCCAGGAACATGGCGAGACCGGACAGGCCGACCGCCTCCTCGAGCAGCGGGCTTTGCGCCCGCGCCATCACCGGCGCCATCAGCAACGGGACGAGCAGCAGGGTTCCGATACGGTTGCAGGCGAGACGCATGCGGGTCCCCTCTATCGCTGTGATTGGTGATCGGGCGACTTGCGCTCCGATGCACGCGCCATGCTAAGTGAATTCCCCGGCGGCCGGAACGGCGAACTCACCCGGCCACGCTCGGGCATCTGCGGGAGGAGAGCCATGCGCGCCTGCGTGCTGCACGCGGCCAGGGATCTGCGGCTCGAGGAGCGGCCAGCGCTGCCGCTCGCGGCCGAGCAGGTGCGGCTGCGCTTCGGCGCCGGCGGCATCTGCGGCTCCGACCTGCACTACTATTTCGACAGCCGGGTCGGCGACTTCGCGGTGCGCGAGCCGCTGATCCTCGGCCACGAGGTCGCGGGCGAGGTGAGCGAGACCGGCCCCGGCGTGAGCCGGGTGAAGGTCGGCGACCGGGTCGCGGTCAATCCCAGCCTGCCCTGCTGGCGCTGCCGCGCCTGCCAGGCCGGCCGCACCAATCTCTGCGCCCGCATGACCTTCTTCGGCAGCGCCGCGGTCATGCCGCACGTCCAGGGCGCGTTCCAGGAGGAGCTGACGGCGCATGAGAGCCAGTGCTTCGTGGTGCCGGCCGCGACGCCTTTCGCGATCGCGGCGATGGCCGAGCCGCTGGCCGTGTGCCTGCATGCCGTGCAGCGCGCCGGCCCGCTTCTCGGCGCGCAGGTGCTGATCACCGGCTCCGGCCCGATCGGCGCGCTCGTCTGCATCGCCGCGCGCCATGCCGGCGCCGCCCGCATCACCGTCACCGACATCGCCGATCCGCCGCTCGCGGTCGCCGCGCGGATCGGCGCCGACGAGACGATCAACGTCGCAAGCGCGCCCGATCGCATCGAGCGCTACAAGGCCCACAAGGGCCTGTTCGACGTCGCCTTCGAGGCCTCCGGCAGCCCGCGAGCGCTCGCGACCTGCCTCGACTGCACGCGGCCGGGCGGCCGCATCGTCCAGCTCGGCATGCTGCCGTCCGGCGATATCGCCCTGCCGCTCACCAAGCTGACGCCCAAGGAGCTCGACCTGCTGGGCACCTTCCGCTTCCACGACGCTTTCGGGATAGCCGTCGAGGCGCTGGTCGGCGGCCGGTTCGACGTCGCGCCGATCCTGACCGGCACCTTCCACGCCAGCGAGCGCGACGCCGCCTTCGCCGCGGCCGCCGATCGTCAGCGCCACATGAAGGTGCAGTTGGTCTTCGACGGCTGACGGCGCTCGACGCGTTCGCCAGCGCCGTCCGGACAGGCCAGCGAAATGGAACCTTGCCCACGGCCGGCAGTTGAAGCCGTGGACCGCTCCGGTCTTCGCGCGGAGGACGTCATGACCCGATACAAGGTGGGCTATCTGGTGGGCAGCCTCGCCAGCCGGTCGATCAACCGCAAGCTCGCCCATGCCCTTGTCCGGCTTGCCCCCGAAGACCTCGAGTTCCACGAAGTCTCGTTCCGGGAGCTGCCGCTCTACAGCTACGACTACGACGACGACTTTCCGCCCGTGGCGCGGCGGCTCAAGGAAGCCATCACGGCTTCGGACGCGGTGCTGTTCGTCACACCGGAATACAACCGTTCCATCCCCGGCGGCCTCAAGAACGCCATCGACTGGGCGAGCCGCCCCTACGGCGAGAACTCCTTCGCCCGCAAGCCCTCGGCGGTGATCGGCACCTCGCCCGGCGCGATCGGCACCGCCATCGCCCAGCAGGCGATGCGCGGGGTGCTCGGCTTCTGCAACTCGCCGCAGTTCAACGCGATCGAGGCCTACATCCAGTTCAAGCCCGGCCTCATCACTGACGACGGCGAGGTCACCGTCTCCGCCACCGCCGACTTCCTCCGCACCTGGATCGCCGAGTTCGCCCTCTACATCGGCCGGGTCTACACCGTCCTGCCACGCACTACCTGATCAATCGGGCCGAGGCCCGAGGTCAGCGTGCGGCAGCAGGAAGAGCCACGTCACCAGGACGAAGGGGGCGGTCAGGGCCGGGATGCCGAGCGGCGCC
>DASUGG010000210.1:0-17262 GCA_036274135.1 Geminicoccaceae bacterium | reverse complement strand
AGATGTCGGTGGTCCGCGAGACGATGCCGATGATCGCGTAGATGGCGATCGTGAAGCCGATGAACATGTAGCCGATCGCCCGGTCCGGCACGCCGAGTTGCTCCAGGATCGCCATCAGGATCACGAAACCGACAAAGCCCCCCGTATAGATCCCGTAGATCTTGCCCAGGTTGCCGACGAATCCTCCTCTGGTCGCCATGGCGTCTTAGCCCCCTATTCCTCGTCGACACCGCACTCTTCGTCGATCCTGTTCTGGCGATAGGCAAACCAGAAAAGCAGAATGACGAAGGCGATCAGCGATCCCTGCGCGGCCATGTAGAAGCCGAGTGGGAAGCCGAGAATGACGATCTGGTTGAGCCGTATGACGAAGAAATGGATGAAGAAGCTGAAGAAGAACCAGAGCGCCAGCGTAGTCCACATCAGCGCGCGGGTGCGTCGCCAATGCTCCTCGATGCGAGGTTGAGCAGGAGACGTGTTCCGAGCCATGTCGTTTTGCCCCGACTGGTTACGCAGTAGCCAACTAAGTCCGATCGCCGCCGCTCCTGGCCACGATCGCCGGAAGAACACGCCAAAGCGCGGGCCTGTCAGACCATCCTTGACACGTTGCTTGCGGCTTCGGCGTCCTGTACCATTCCCAGCACGACTTGCTCTTGAAAACGGGGACTTAACTTGCGCAGTCCTCTGACCTGATGTCAACCCATTCGAGGTTTTTCTGGTGCTGCGCCGGCTCTTGACCCGCAAAAGTAGGTCTCGTGTGGCGACTCTGCACGAGCTTGCGGATTTTCTTGCCGCCCAGACGGCGTATGTCGCGCAACGCACGGTCCTCGACTACTGCCGCGCCCGCACCGGGCTGAACTGGAGCAAGCTCATCCATGAGCGTGTCTTTCTCGACAGCCTCGAGATCTGCCGCTGGGAAGCCTACGCCGAGGTGCTTGCCGAGGTGGCCGAGCTCACCCTGATCCTGCTGCGGCGGCAGAGCCCCGTGGAGCCGCAGGCTTACCTCCAGGGCGTGGCCGCGGCGGCCGACGCGGCGCTGCGCCGCCATCCCGTGCCCGGCCATAGGACGGGCTGGGAAGCCGCGGCGGCCGCCATCGAGCAGCATCTGGCGCAGTCGCTGCTGGCGCCGCCGCGCGCCGTGCATCTGACGGGGTTCGGCGCGGCGGACGCCATCTTCGCGCGCCTGCCGATCCACGCCGATCTGCGCCGCGAGGATCGTCCGATGTTTCGCAACAGCATGCGTTTTGCCCTGTGCCGGGTGTTCGACGAGATGAGGCGCCGCATCGACGTCGCGGCGCTCGCGCAGGCGCTGCGCGGCGACACGTCGCCTGCGGCTCCCGCCTGAGCGCCTTCGGCTTGCCCGATCCGCCCGCAACGGCCAAAGTGGCCGCAGGCGGGGAACGGAGGACCGGGTGAGCGGCTGGCCGGATGCGATTTTCGAGGAGCTGCGCGAGCTCGAGGTGCGCCAGGTCGCCTACGTGCCGGACGCGGGGCATGCACGGCTGATCACGCTGTGCGCGGGCGATTCCCGCATGCGCAGCGTGCCGCTCACCACGGAGGAGGAAGGCGTGGGCCTGCTGGCCGGCGCCTGGCTCGGCGGCGAGCGCGGCGTGCTGCTGATGCAGAGCAGCGGCGTCGGCAACTGCGTCAACATGCTGTCGCTGACCCAGGCCTGCCGCTTTCCGCTGCTGATGCTGATCACGATGCGCGGTGAGTGGGGCGAGTTCAACCCGTGGCAACTGCACATGGGGCAGCGGACCGGCCGCACGCTCGAGCTGTGCGGCGCGATCGTGCATCGCCTCGACGACGCGGCGCGCGCCGGCGACACGGTGCGCGCCGCCGGCGTGATGGCGTTCGAGGGTCAGATGCCGGTGGCGGTGCTGATCGCGCAGGCGCTGATCGGCGCCAAGGCGTTCGGACGCTAGCCATGGACGCGATGCGCAGCGAACGCTTCCCCCTGCGGCGGCGCGAGGTCGCGAAAGCCCTGCTCGCCGAGCGCGGCGAGATGCTGGTGGTCGCCGGGCTCGGCAGCACGGCCTGGGACGTCACGGCGGCGGGCGACCACCCGCTCAGCTTCCCGCTCTGGGGCGCGATGGGCGGCGCCGTCGTGATCGGCCTCGGTCTCGCGCTGGCACAGCCGGCGCGGCGGGTGCTGGTGCTCACCGGCGACGGCGACATGCTGATGGGCCTGGGCTCGCTCGCCACCGTTGCCGTGCAGCGGCCTGCCAATCTCGCGATCGTGGTATTCGACAACGAGCGCTACGGCGAGACCGGCATGCAGCCGACGCACACGGCGCACGGCGTCGACCTCGCGGCGATGGCGCGGGCCGCGGGCATCGCGGTCGCCGGCACGGTGCAGGATCAGACGGAGCTGGAAGCGGCCCTGCCGGCGATCCGCGCCGCGCCGGGCCCGCTGTTCTACGCGATCAAGGTGCGCGCCGAGCCCCTGCCCTTCGCGCTGCCGCCAAAGGACGGCGCTTTTCTGAAGGACCGTTTCCGCGCCGCCCTGCTCGGCGCCTAGGTGTCGTTTGCAAGAAGGTTGTTCAGCCTGAGCCAGGGGATCTGGTTGGCGAGGGCTGAGGGGGGGGCGTTGTGGGTTGTAGCTGTCGATCCAGGGTGCCATGGCTTGGCTTCGCTCTGCGGATGAGCGGTAGGCGCGTCTGGCCGTGAGGGGTGAGCGCAGCAAGCCGCTGGTCGCCGCCTTCGAAGAGTGGATGCGGGCTGAGCGCGCCAGGCTCTCCCGCTCGGTGCCGGTCGCCAAGGCGATGGATTACATGCTGCCGCGCTGGGACCGATTCACCAGCTTCCTCGCGGACGGTCGGATCTGTCACAGCAACAATGCGGCCGAGCGTGCGCTACGCGGCTTGGCGCTCGGGCGAAAGGCATGGCTGTTCGCCGGATCAAATCGCGGCTGGACCATCGGCAAGACCAATAGCGGGCTTGTGCGGGTGAGCCGTCTCAAGGAACTACCGTTCGTTGAAGGGCAGTGCGACATGAGACCGAGTGATTCTGCCGAGGCCACCTCGCCGGATTCAGAGGGAAAACGCCTCGCCGCAATAGCTCGGACTAATCATTCATCCGCCCGGAGCCATCGACTGAAAGACTTCGTCGCGCAGATAGAAGTGGTGGAAGAGAGCCGCGGCTGCATGCACGCCGGCAACCCAGAGGATGGCGTTGCCGAGGGTGGTGTGTATTTCCATGATCAGCTGCCCCAGTCCATGCGCCTCCGCGATCTGGGGGGCGATGTCGAATCCGGGAAGGGTGACGGGAATCCCCTCGAGCCAGGTACCGAGCACCGCCGTTGCTGGAATCGCGATGAGGAGCGCATAAAGCGCGAAATGGACGAGCTTCGCGGCCGCAGCCATCCATCGCGGCATCGGCTGCTTCGCGGGCGTGCTGTCGATCAGCCGCCATGGCAGCCGCAGCATGACGACAATGAAGACGAGCACGCCGAGCGTCTCGTGAATCCTGCGGAGCCCGTCCGCGGCGGCGGAATAGAGCGAAGCGCGGTCGCCCTTGCTCAGCACATAGGCGGCGAGAACCAGCATGACGGTCAGCCAATGGAAGGCCTGGGCGCCGGCGCCGTAGCGAGAGGAAGTGCCGCGCAAACCGATTCTCTAACTCCGATCTTAAGCCCGCCGCAGCGGTTGATGAACGGTGGCGGCGCGTCGCCAGAGAGATTTCAGCGCTTGGTGAGCTGGTCGGATCCCCCCGGCGCCCAAGTTCACCTTATGACGAACCCATTGCTCAGGGGTCCTCAATCGGTGTCCGAGCGTCGAACGCGCGGTCAGTGAGGTGACGGTCACGATTCGAAAGGCTGGAAGGCTGGAGGATTTGATCCTTGAGTGCAAGCAGGCAATCGCGCAGGCAGGTCGCGCCCCTGTCCCTGGCACCGAGTATTCGATCAGCACAGACGGAGTGGTTGTCAGTCACGGCGACTAAGCGCAAGCGCTTAGATTGGCCTGTCTTCCGTGACCATCATCTTCATAGAGTTTCGCTCGCAGAAATATACTAGCGAAAGTGGCTGATCGTCCAGAACGGTGGAGACGCTAGTATGCCCCTGGGACACCGGGATAAGGCAAGGCAACGATATTCGGCGGCTCTGGAATTGAACGCCTGGAGAACGCGGCCATCGCCGAGATTGTGCGCCTTCGCGCAAGCATGGGCGGTGAGGATGACCCGTGGCCTCTCCTTCGCAGCAGGCTGAGGCAGAACTTCCAGACTGCAATGAACAAGCCGGGTGGCTATTAGGTCGTTCACACGACGTTGCCATGGCTGCATGCTGTGGAGCATGTAGAATTCTCCACATGCGACGTTGACCATGTCCTGATCGTCAGCGACGGGTTCTTTCGTCTGGTCAATGTATTTGACGCTTATGATGCGGCAGGATTGGTCGCCAACGCTCTGCGCGGCGGAGGCTTGCGTGCTCTCTGTGCGGACCTGCGAAGTCGGGAGGCCGACGATCCGACATGCAGGGCGCGTCCCCGGTTGAAGTGTATGGACGACGCCAGCGCCGTTTTGGGCCGAACACGATCGTAGACCCTTCCAGCGAAGCCCCATACGAGCTTTCAATCACGATGGCCAAGGCCCACGCCGGATGCTTACGTCGAAGACGACGGTGAAGGTCCGCTGCGCGCCCTCGTCGATGAGCTTGCTTTTCATGATCCCTCTCGCGTCTCGTCGGGTTGCTGTCGCGCCGGGGCCTTAGGTCGCCATGCGCACGGCGGGAGTCCCTGCGAACCTGGCGTGCGCGCAGGCCACGGAGGCGGCGACCTCGCCATGCGGCGCCTGGACGAAGCCGAAGCGGTCCTCGGCGCGGCCGAGGGCGCCGAGGCTGCCGTCGCCGCATGGCCGCGGCTCCGACGACAACGAGAACGGCCGACCGCCGGTTTCGTTGCACGAAAGCAGCGTCGCGGCCCGCGGCTTCGCGGGTCATGGCGGCCCGGCAGCCGCTTCACAACTGCTTACCGCGCTTTACGCGACTTCACTCGGCGAGACGGCACGACGCGTCTAAGTATCACGGATGCCTCCCCGCCTCACCCTGGGGCGGTCTCGGCCTCCGCTCGCAGCCTGTCGGATGCCCGGCCGCCCCACTTTTTTCCCGTCGACGCCCGGGCAGAGGTCGGACCCCTTGGAGATGAAGCCGTGACCGTTGCGAGCGCTCTGGCCGGATGCGGCCGCCCGCATCTCTTGGCCTCGGGGCTGCTGCTGGCGTGCAGCCTTCTCGCGGCATGCGACGAGCGGTCGGAGGCCATGCCGAGCGCGGCCGCGCCGCCGCCCGCCGTTTCGGTGGTCCAGGTCGAATCGCGCGACGTCACGCCGTCGACGCAGTACGTCGGCCGCGTGGCCGCGATCGGCGCGGTCGATCTCCGCGCCCGGGTGACGGGGTTCCTGGAGCGGGGGTCGAGTACGAAGCCGCGCGCCTTGTTCATCGAGGGGCAGGACGTCCAGAAGGGCGATCTGTTGTACCTGATCGAGCAGCCGCCGTTCGAAGCGCAGGTCGCGGCGGCGAAGGCGCAGGTCGCCGAAGCCGAGGCCAGGGTCGCAGAAGCCAATGCGACCCTGCAGCGCGTCCAGGAAGCCGTCACCAGCGGTGCGGTCAGCAAGCAGGAGGTGGATCAGGCGACGGCTGCCGCGCAGGAGGCGGAGGCTCAGGTCCTGCTCGCCAAGGCACAGCTGCGGACCGCCGAGATCAACCTCGGCTACACCGAGATCTACGCCCCGATCAGCGGCAAGATCGGGCTCACCAGGTTCACCTTCGGCAATCTGGTCGGGCCGACCAGCGGCGTGCTCGCCACGATCGTCAGCCAGGACCCGATCTACATCACCTTTCCGGTCAGCGCCGCGGTGATCGTCCAGATGCAGAACGAGGCCAGGGGCTCGCTGCCGCCGCCGGACTCGTTCGTGGTGCGGATCGTGCTGCCGGACGGCACGACCTACCCGCAGCCGGGCGAGATCGACTTCCTCAGCAATCAGGTCGATCAGACCACCGACACGCTGACTGTGCGGGCCGCGTTCCCCAACCCGCGGCGCATTCTGGTCGACGGCCAGTTCGTCACGGTGACCGTCGAGACCGCCACGCCGGTGACGGCGCTGGTGGTGCCGCAGCCGGCGGTGCAGACCGACCAGACCGGCACCTACGTCTTCGTCGTCGACAACAACCAGAAGGTCGAGCAGCGCCGCGTCACGCTGGGCACGGAGCACGGCACCGACGTCGTCGTGCAAAGCGGCCTCAAGCAGGGCGAGAAGGTGATCGTCGAGGGCATCCAGAAGGTGCGGCCCGGCATCGTCGTGACGGCGACCGAGGCGCAACCGATGATGCCCGGCGGCGCTGCGGGCGCCGCCGCGACGCCGGAAAAGAGGGGCCGCGGCAGCGGCGCGGCCGCGCGCGATCTGCCGTCCGACACCGCCCTTGCCTTCGACGCGACGCGGGCCGGCGACTGAACGCATGATCTCCAACCTGTTCATCGAGCGGCCGCGCCTCGCGTTCGTCGTCTCGATCGTCATCACGCTCGCCGGGCTGATCGCGATGCGCTTCATCCCGGTCGCGCAGTTTCCCGACATCGTGCCGCCGCAGGTATCGGTCACGGCCACCTTTCCCGGCGCCAGCGCCGAGGTGGTCGAGGAAAGCGTCGCGCAGCCGATCGAGGCCCAGGTCGTGGGCGTCGACAACATGCTCTACATGCAGTCGACGAGTGGCAACGACGGCACCTACTCGCTGACCGTGACCTTCGCGCCCGGCACCGATCCCGACATCGACACGGTCAACACGCAGAACCGGGTCCAGCTCGCCCAGCCGCAACTGCCGGCCGAGGTCAACGCCGAAGGGCTGACCATTCGCAAAAAGAGCTCCGCGCTGCTGGTGGTCGCTCAGCTCTACTCGCCGAACGGCACCTACGATCCGCTGTTCCTCAGCAACTACGCCGTCATCAACATCCTCGATCCGATCAAGCGGATCCGGGGCATCGGCGATGCGACGCTGTTCGGGCCGCTCAACTACAGCATGCGGATCTGGCTCGATCCGCAGCAGATGACCAATTACGGCTTCTCGGCGCAGGACATCACCCAGGCGATCGAGGACCAGAACGTCCAGGCGGCGGTCGGCCAGCTCGGCGCGCCGCCGATCGCCGACCAGCAGCAGATCCAGCTGCAGCTTCAGACCCTGGGCCGCCTGAAGACGACGAAGCAGTTCGAGGACATCATCCTGCGCACCAATCCGGATGGCTCGGTGGTGCGCATCCGCGACGTCGCCAGGGTCGAGCTCGGCGCCCAGAGCATGTACCGCACGACGCGGCTGGACGGCGCGCCGAGCGCCGCGTTCGCCACCTATCTGTCGCCCGGCGCCAACGCCGTCGACGTGGCGAACCGGGTGCACGAGGTGATGGACCAGCTGGCGCAGCGCTTCCCGGACGACGTCGCCTACAAGATCATCTACGACACGACCTATTTCGTGCATTCGACGGTCGACGAGGTGGTCCGCACCCTGCTCGAGGCCTTCGCCCTGGTCATCGTCGTCGTGTTCCTGTTTCTCGGCAACTGGCGCGCCAGCATCATCCCGCTGGTCGCGGTGCCCGTGTCGCTGGTCGGCACCTTCGCGGTGATGCTGGCGATCGGCATGTCGGCCAACACGATCTCGCTGCTCGCGCTCGTGCTCGCCGTCGGCATCGTGGTCGACGACGCGATCGTGGTGGTCGAGAACGTCCAGCGGATCATGGAGGAGGAACCGGAGCTCTCCCGCAAGGACGCCACGAAGAAGGCGATGGCCGAGATCACCGGGCCGATCATCGCGATCACGCTCGTGCTGCTGTCGGTCTTCGTGCCGGTCGGGTTCATCCCGGGCATCTCCGGCCAGCTGTTCAGCCAGTTCGCGATCGCCGTGTCCGTGGCGATGCTGATCTCGGCGCTGAACGCGCTGAGCCTCAGCCCTGCCTTGTGCTCGCTGCTGCTGCGGCCAGGCCATCGGTCGCGAGGCCCGATGCGCTACGTGCTGAAGGGGATCGACTATGCGCGGGACGGCTATGCGGCGGCGGTGCATCGCCTCGTGCGGGTGTCGGTCGTCGGCGTGGTGGTCCTGGCCGGGGTCGGAGTCGCGTCCTACGTGATCATGCAGCACACGCCGACCGGCTTCCTACCGGAGGAGGACCAGGGCGGCTTCTTCATCAACGTCCAGCTGCCCGACGCCGCCTCGATCAAGCGCACCGGCGCGGTGATGGAGCAGATCGGCGACATCGTCCACGACACGCCCGGCGTGCAGACCACGACCGGCGTGGTCGGCCTCAACTTCCTTGACAACGTCACGCAGCCGAACAGCGGGTTCTTCTTCGTCCAGCTCAAGCCGTTCGAGGAACGGACGGAGCCGCAGGAGCAGCTGCGGTCGATCATGAGCCAGCTCGCCGCCCAGTTCGCCGCGATCCAGGGCGCGGTGGTGTTTCCCTTCAACCTGCCGCCCATCATCGGGCTCGGCAACGCCGGCGGCTTTCAGTACGTCCTCGAATCCCTGGCCGGAGCCGATGCCGCGGCGCTGGCGTCGGTCAGCGGCGCGCTGGTCACCGCCGCCAACCAGCGGCCCGAGCTCACCCAGGTCTTCACGACTTTCTCAGCCTCGACACCACAGATCTATCTCAATATCGATCGCGAGAAAGCCCGTACGCTGGGGGTCCAAGTCAACGACATCTTCACCGCGCTGCAGACCAATCTCGGCGGCTTCTTCGTGAATTTCTTCAATCTCTTCGGCCGGGTCTGGCAGGTGGTGATCCAGGCCGACGCGCAATATCGCCGCAGCATCGAGGACGTCTACCAGATCTATGTGCGCAACGCGAAGGGCCAGATGGTGCCGCTGCGCGCCCTGCTTGCGCCCGAGACGACCCTCGGGGCGCAGTCGATCATCCGCTACAACAACCTTCGCGCCGTGGTGATCAACGGTTCGCCGGCGCAAGGCGTCAGCACCGGCGAGGCGCTCGCGACGATGGAGCAGCTCTCGGCCAAGACCCTGCCGCCGGGCTACACCTTCGAATGGACCACCTCAGCGCTACAGGAGACGCAGGCGGCGGGCCACACCACGACCATCCTCGGGGTCGCCGTGCTATTCGCGTATCTCTTCCTGGTGGCGCTCTACGAGAGCTGGGTGATCCCGGTCCCGGTCCTGCTCTCGGTGATCGTCGGCCTGCTCGGCGCGCTGCTGGCGCTGTTCGTCGCCGGCCTGTCGCTCGACGTCTACGCCCAGATCGGCATCGTCGTGCTGATCGCGCTCGCCAGCAAGAACGCGATCCTGATCGTCGAGTTCGCCAAGGAGCGGCGCGAGGAAGGCATGCCGCTGCTCGACGCGGCGGTCATGGGCGCGCGGCAGCGCTTCCGCCCGGTGATGATGACGAGCTTCGCCTTCATCCTCGGCCTCGTGCCGCTGGTCACCGCCACCGGCGCCGCGATGCTGACCCGGCGCGCGGTCGGCACCGCGGTGTTCGGCGGCATGCTGTTCGCCTCGGTCCTCGGCATCTTCTTCGTCCCGATGCTCTACGTGGCCTTCCAGTGGCTGCGCGAACGGGTCAGCGGCAAAGGCCCCGCCGAGACGCCGGCAGCGCCGAGGGACGCGCCGGCAGAGTAGCTCGGTTGCACCCGATCTCACCGACAGGAGATCTCGATGCGCCTCGCGCATAAGGCGGCTCTGATCAGCGGCGGCAACAGCGGCATCGGCCTGGCGACCGCCAAGCTGTTCGTGGCCGAAGGAGCGCGGGTGGCGATCACGGGCCGCAACCCGTCGACGCTCGACGCCTGCGTTGTTCGATCCTGCTCCTGGTCGGATGCGCTTGGGTATCCGGTGACGGTCGGAACTCGACGGCACCATCGCTCCAGGCGAGGCCGCCATGTGCCGAATTCCCTGGATCGCCGCGACTTCGTAACGGTCTTCTCCGAAGGATCTGATCATGAATATCGCACGCGTGCTTGCTGCGCTGTTCATCGTGGGGCTGTCGCTGGGACTGCTTTACGCAGGGAGCGGCCCGCACATGCTGTGGTCGGACGGCGACCCTGCGGATCTGCTCTACCTCATCGGGCTGGCCGTTCTGGTCGTTCTCCTCTGGGCCATCCCGAGGCTGGGCCGCATCGGCGGGCTGGCGCTCGTGGTGATCGTGGCGATTGTCGGCTATGCGTATCGATTCGAGCTTCAGGGCGCCGCTGAGCATGTGCTCGGGGCGCTGACGCCCTATCGCGGCGAACGGGTCGGCGAGGGCAGCATCAGCTTCGCGGCTTGGCCCGACGGCCAGTTTCGCATCGACGCCCAGGTCAACGGGACGCCGGTGACGGTCCTCGTCGACACCGGCGCGACCGAGGTCGTGCTGACGCCACGCGATGCGGAGCGGGTGGGCTATGATCTGAGCGATCTCGACTTCAGCGACATCGATACGACCGCGAACGGCACCGTCGCGGGCGCGCCGATCGTTCTCGCTGAGGTCGCGATCGGCCCGATCCGGCTGCGCGGCGTCGCCGCGAGCGTCAACGGCGCGTCGATGGCCTACTCGCTCCTCGGCACAAGCTTCCTCGATCGCCTCGAGTCCTACCAGATGCAAGACGGCGTCCTGACCCTGACGCAATAGGCCGAGCCGGCGCGAGACGCCGTCGGTCCATCCCGCCTGTGCGGCTCTGAGGCCAAACCGCACGCGATCTCTCAGGTGCCCCCCTCGCAACAGGCACGATCGGCATCTAACGGCATCTCTGAAGGGTAGGCTGGATGACGAACAGGATAGGTCTCTTGCTTCCGGTTCTGCTGCCGGCCGGATGCGCAAAGGCGTTGGTGACCAGTCGAAGGTCGACGGGATCATCGCGCTATATCAAGAGGCGCATGCGAGCGGGCGGGGCGGCCAGTGCCTGGCGCCTTACATCGACGGCATCACGAGGGTCGACGTAGTCGAGGAAAGCCCCGGCCGCTTGGTCGTCGACGTCCGCTACCTGTACCGCGACTGATCAAGGACCAGCCGCGCGACAACCCGGCGAACGCGCTGATCCGCTGCGTCGCTACGGCCAGCGCATACCTGGCCATCTCGCGCGGCCTCGCCAGGCGTGCCGCCGGCACCGGCGTCACGGTTCAATCCGGTGCTGCCCGGCCCGACGCTGCCGGAGGCCGTTAGGGCGGTGCTGAAGGCCATGGCCGACAAGGCAGGCCAGTCGATCGAACAGGCTGCCGCGACGTTCGTGCGAGAACACCGCTCGGGCTCGATCCTCCGGCGCGCCACGACGCCCGAGGAGGTCGCGAACATGGTGGTCTACGTCGCATCACCGCAGGCTGCTGTCACGACCGGCGCGGCGCTCCGGGTCGACGGCGGGGTGGTCGAGAGCATCGGGTGATCTGCGCCTCGACCAGACGGCGGCGTCGGAGAGCGGCTAGGCCTGGCCGGCGTCGGCTTGGGCGCTCGGCAGCTGCCGGGTCATGGTCACCGCGCCCTCCTCTCGCCGCATCCGCCATTTCAGCCAGGCGCCGCGCGCGTCGTACCACAACTCGAGGTCGAGATCGCCCGACACGCGGTATTTCCGCCCCATGATCCGGCGCCCGTCGACCTCGACCGGCGCCTGGCCGGCTTCCGTCACCTGGACGCGACGCAGCGTGCCGACGGTCGGGTCGAACAGCAGCGTGTGATCGACCATCTCCCGGTTCCAGGGATGGTCGGGAACGACCGAAAGCGGCGCCTCGCTATGCCCTTCCGGGCCGTCGATGACCATGCGGCCGGCTTCGGCCCGCGCCCGGACCTCGAGCGTCCTGCCGTTGTCGTCGGTATGGCTCTCGAACCGGACCAGGCGATCGCCTTGCCAGACCTCGTGGTAGCGCGCCTCATACCGGTAGAGCGTCACGAAGAGCACCCGCACGGCGACGTGCACGGCCGTGTCGACCAGAAGCTGGTCGCCGCTGCACCTGAAGGTGAGCACCTGGCGGCCGATGTCCCCGAAGGTCTCGTGCTCGACCCGGTACACCGCCCGACCCTCCGGCAGCGCGCAGGCCAGCGCCGGATTGCACCAGATCAACAGGGTCAGAAGCGACACGACAGTCTTGACCATAGAGAAGCCCATCCCTGACATGCCTGCGTTAGATCCCACTGCTGCGGTTACCCGATGACGATGTCGAGACGGCAAGTCTTCCTCCGGGTATCCCCGGCACCCGAACATGCTCGTCTGAACGGATAGGCGGCGGCGTGCGCCGGACCCAGTGAGATCGGGTAAGGCGCGGTCAATTATGGTCAGGGGAACGGCGCGTACCCGACAAGCGCGCTCCCGAGGGCAGGCCTCGACGTCGAGCCCTTACCAGGATTTACGCGCCTTCACGCGACTTCACTCGGGACGCCGCGCGGGACGATGTAGCAGGGTCGAACGGAAGACGCCGCCGACGGAGGACTTCGGGCAGCGGCGGCGGTCCATCAACAGGCCGGGAGTGCACGACAACATGCTGGCGATGAAGGATGATCCCATGGTGACTCTGAAAGACGCGCGCCGCGTGATCGCTGCCGCAGAAGAGAAGGCACGCGAGATCGAGCAGCCGATGAACATTGCCGTGGTCGACGCGGGCGGCAACCTGGTCAGCCATGCCCGCATGGACGGCGCCTGGATCGGCAGCATCGACATCGCCATCAACAAGGCGTTCACCGCGCGCGCATTCGACATCTCGACGGCGCAACTCGCCGAGAATAGCCAGCCGGGCCAGCAGTTCTTCGGGATTCACGGATCGAACGGCGGGCGCGTCATGATCTTCGCCGGCGGTATCCCGTTGCGGCGTAACGGGACGGTCGTCGGCGCCGTCGGCGTCAGCGGCGGCACCGGCGGCCAGGACGAAGCCGTCGCCACGGCCGGCGCTTCCGCCTTCGCGAACTGAATCGCCGCTGGCTTACGGGCCAGGAGAACGCCGGGAGCCGCGCGAAGGTGGCGCGCATATTTGCCTGTGTTCGCTCGCCGACTGATTCGCGCGAGCATGAAATCATGAGCATCCGCGAAACGTTTTCATCCTATCGGAGGCAACTTCGCTGAGGTTACCCGCAGGGCTTTGCACGCTCTGACCTTTCGTCTTGGACGAAAGCTGAGTTCCTGCAGCGTGCCAGCCGTTCCGCTACCGGCGTGCCAATGATGGCGATATGCTGGATCGGTGGAGCGCGAGGGGGGAGAGGCCGTCCGTGACGGAGCTTTCCGGATACGGGCTGGAAACGCTGTGGGAAGGCAGCGAGTTCATGCTGTACCGCGGCCGCCAGCCCGGCAACGCCGCTCCGGTCCTGCTGCGGGCGCCGCTGTCCGGGCGAGAGATGCCGGCCAACATCCGCTGGCTCGAGCAGGAATACGCGCTCGCGGACGAGCTGGACCCGGCGTGGGCGGTGCGCCCCCTCGCGCTCACGCGTCACAACGGACGTACGGCGCTGCTGCTGGAGGACCCGGGAGGGGAGCCGCTCGCCCGGATGCTCGAGCGGCCGCTGGAGCTGACCCGCTTCCTGCAGATCGCGACGGCGCTGGCGGCGGCGCTCGGCCAGGCCCACCAGCGCGGACTCATTCACAAGGACATCAAGCCGGCCAATGTGCTGGTGGACGCCGCCGGCAACGTCCGGCTGACGGCCTTCGGCATGGCCTCGCGCCTGCCGCGCGAGCGCCAGGCGCCGGCGCCGCCCGAGGTCATTGCCGGCACCTTCGCCTACATGGCGCCCGAGCAGACCGGCCGCATGAACCGTTCGATCGACACCCGCAGCGATCTCTATTCGCTGGGCGTCACGCTGTACGAGATGCTGACCGGCGTGCTGCCGTTCGCCGCCGCGGATCCGATGGAATGGATCCATTGCCACATCGCGCGGCGACCGACGCCGCCGAGCGAGCGGGTGAGCGGCGTGCCCGCGCCGGTCGAGGCCATCGTCCTGAAGCTGCTCGCCAAGTCCGCGGAGGACCGCTACCAGACCGCCGCCGGTCTCGAGGCCGACCTGCGGGCGTGCCTCGGGGCCTGGGAGCGCGATGGCCGCATCGACCCGTTCCCACTCGCCGACGACGACGTACCGGACCGGCTGGTGATTCCGGAAAGGCTCTATGGCCGCGAGGCCGAGCTGCGCACGCTGGTCGCCGCCTTCGAGCGGGTCGCGCGCGACGGCGCCACCGAGTTCGTGCTGGTGTCCGGCCGGGCCGGGACCGGCACCTCGTCGCTCGTGCATGAGTTGCCCAAGGAGCTGGCCGCGCCGAGCGCCTTCTTCGCCGCGGGCAAGTTCGACCAGTACAAGCGCGACATCCCGTACGCGACCCTGGCCCAGGCGCTGCGGGATCTCGTCGATCAGATCCTCGGCAAGAGCGATGCGGAGCTGAGCCGATGGCGCGCCGACCTGCTGGAAGCGCTGGGCCCGAACGGCCAGCTGATCGTCAAGCTGATGCCGCAGCTCGCGCACGTCATCGGCGAACAGCCGCCCGTCCCCGACCTCTCGCCGCAGGACGAGCAGGCCCGCTTCCAGTCGGTGTTCCGGCGTTTCCTCAGCGTGTTCGCGAGGCCTGAGCACCCGCTCGCGCTGTTCCTCGACGATCTGCAGTGGCTGGACGCGGCGACGCTCGACCTGATCGAGCATCTGGTCACCCACCCGGACGTGCGGCACCTGCTGCTGGTCGGCGCCTGCCGCGACAACGAGGTCGGCCCGGCGCACCCGCTCCGGCAAAGGCTCGCGGCAATCCGCGGCGCCGGCGGAAGGGTGCAGGAGATCCCGCTGGCGCCGCTCGTGCCGGACGACGTCGAACGGCTGCTGGCGGATGCGCTGCACGCCGAGCCGGAGCGGGTGCGTCCCCTGGCCGCCCTCGTGTTCGAGAAGACCGCCGGCAACCCGTTCTTCACGACCCAGTTCCTGCTCGCCCTCGCGGAGGACGCGCTGCTTGCCTTCGATGCCGGCAAGGCGGCATGGATCTGGGACCTGCCGCGCATCCGCGCCCGCGGCTTCACCGCCAACGTCGCGGATCTGATGGCGGCGAAGCTCGGCCGTCTGCCCCCTGCGACGCAGAAAGCCTTGGGACAGCTCGCCTGCCTGGGCAATGTCGCCGAGGCGCCCGTGCTCGCGCTGGTCCACGGAGAGACTGAGGACGCGATGCACGCGGCGCTCTGGGAAGCCGTCCGGGCCGGCCTCGTCCTCCGCTCGGACGGCACGTACGCCTTTCTCCACGACCGCATCCAGGAGGCGGCCTACGAGCTGATCCCTGACGCCGAGCGGGCGATGGCGCATCTTCGCATCGGCCGCCTGCTGGCGGCGCGGGCCGCGCCGGAGGAGCTCGAGGAGAACGTCTTCGAGATCGTGAACCAGTTCGACCGCGGCGCGGCGCTGATCGCCACACCGGCGGAGCGCGAGCAGGTCGCCGCGCTCAACCTGGTCGCCGGCAGGCGCGCCAAGGCGGCAAGCGCTTATGCATCCGCCCTGCAATACCTGATCGCCGGCCGCGCTCTGCTGGCGGACGACACGTGGGAGCGCCAGTACCGACTCGCCTTCGACCTCGAGCTCGAGCGGGCGGCCTGCGAATATCTGACCGGTGATCTGAGCTCGGCCGAAGAACGTCTGAGGGCGCTATCGGCGCGGGCGAAGACCATCGTCGACTCCGGCGCCGCCACCTGCCTGCGCCTCAATCTCTACGCGAATTTGAACCAGAGCGACAGCGGCATCGAGGTGGCGCTGGACTATCTCCGGCGGGTCGACCACGGCTGGCCCCTGCACCCGACCGAGGACGAGATCCGCCAGGAGTGCGACCGGTTGCGGCAACGGCTCGCGTCCGGCGCCATCGAGGCGCTGCTCGACCTGCCGTTGATGACCGACCCGGACCGGCGCGCCACGATGGACGTACTCACGGCGCTCGCGTCGCTGGCGCTGTTCAGCGACGGGAAGCTCTTCCGCCTCGTCATCTGTCGCATGGCGGCTCTCAGCCTGGAGCATGGCAGCAGCGACGGCTCCTGCCTCGCCTATGCGTGGTTCGGCGGCATTGTCGGCACGTATCTCGGCGACTATCAGACGGGATACCGCCTCGGCAGGGTCGGCGTCGATCTGGTCGAGAAGCGCGGGCTCGACCGCTTCAGCGCCCGCGTCTACCTGGTCTTCGGTGCTCACGTCGCGCACTGGACACAGCCCCT
The DNA here is from genome assembly GCA_036274135.1 of Geminicoccaceae bacterium. Taxonomy (GTDB): domain Bacteria; phylum Pseudomonadota; class Alphaproteobacteria; order Geminicoccales; family Geminicoccaceae; genus DASUGG01. The sequence goes on along the minus strand of DASUGG010000210.1, from coordinate 1,172 downwards.
GGCGATCGGCCGCGGCTTTCTGCGGCGCGCCGTCGACGCGGCGGAGAAAGCTGGCGATCAGATCTGCGCGGCCTATTGCCGCCTTGACCTGACCACCAACCTTCTCGCCGCCGGCGACCCGCTGCGTGACGTCGAGCGGCAGGTCGGCAAGGCGCTGCAGTTCGTGCGCAAGCTTCAGTTCCGTCTCGTCGGCGACGTCATCGCCACACAGCTGAGGCTGGTCCGGGTGCTGCGTGGGCTGACGCCGGACTTCGATTCGAAGGGCGCACAGGTCGACGCGCACGGGATCGAGACGCCTCCGGAGACCAACCCCCGGCTGGCGAACGTCTGGATTCGCAGGCTCCAGGCATGCGTCCATGCGAACGCCTACGCCTCTGCCGCTGCGGCCGCGTCGCAGGCAGCGGCGCTGCTCTGGCGGGTGCCGACGCAGTTCGAGCTGGCCGAATACCATTTCCACGCCGCGCTCGCCCGGGCGGGGTATTACGATGCGGCGCCGGCCGAGGAGCGGGCGGGCCTCCTGCAGGCGCTGGCGGAGCATCAGGCGCAGATCGCGAGCTGGGCGCAGCAGTGCCCGTCGACCTTCGCAAACCGCGCCGCCCTGGTCGGCGCCGAGCTGGCGCGTCTGGAAGGCCGCGACCTCGACGCCATGCGCCTCTACGACGAGGCCGTGCGTTCCGCGCGCGAGCACGGCTTCGTCCACAACGAGGCCCTCGCGAACGAGATCGCCGGGCGGTTCTATGCGGCGCACGGCTTCGCGACGATCGCCGAAGCCTATCTCGTCCACGCCCGCTCCCGCTATCTGCAGTGGGGCGCCGACGGCAAGGTCAGGCAGCTCGATCAGGCCTACCCGCATCTGCGGCCGGAGCGCGCCGCGCAACGGTCCGACGTCAGCATCCGCACGCCGGTCGAATCCCTCGACCTCGCGACGGTCGTCAAGGTGTCGCAGGCCGTCTCCGGCGAGATCGACCTCAGCAAGCTGATCCACACGCTCATGGTGACGGCGCTCGAGCACGCCGGCGCCGACCGGGGCCTGCTGATCCTGCCGCGCGGCGGCGAGCTGCGGATCGAAGCGGAGGCCACGACGGTCCGCGACCAGGTGGAGGTCCGCCTGCGGCAGGCGGCGGTCGCGCCCAGCGATCTTCCCGAATCGGCGCTGCGCTACGTCAGCCGCA
>DASUGG010000209.1:0-3154 GCA_036274135.1 Geminicoccaceae bacterium | reverse complement strand
GTGCACGCCCAGGACCGGCTGTGGCAGATGGACTTCCGCCGCCGCGTCGGAAGCGGCCGGCTCGCGGAGGTGCTGGGGCCGGCGGCGCTGCCGACCGACCGCTTCATGCGCACGCTCGGGCTCGCGCGCGCGGCAAGCGCCAGCCTCGCGCATCTGCGACCCGATACCGTGGTCCTGCTGGAGGCCTATGCCGCCGGCGTCAACGCCTACCTCGCCACGCGCAGCGGCCCGCTGCCGCTCGAGTTCCTGATCCTGGGCTACCAGCCCGAGCCGTGGACCGCGGTGGATTCCCTGGTCTGGATGCGCGTGCTGGCGCTCAATCTCAGCGGCAACTGGCGCGACGAGCTGCTGCGTGCCCGCCTCGCGAGGCGCCTGTCGCCCGAGCAAATCGCCGATCTATGGCCGGCGGACGAGGCGGACACGCCGATCACCCTCGCGGCGTCCGCGCCGGCCCGGCCCGCCTCCCGATCCGACGCCGCGCCGTTCCGCGCCGCCGCAGCGGCGGTGGACGATGCCGTGCTGCAGCTCGCGCGGCGGCTGCCGGCCGATGCGCTCGCGGCGGCGCTGCCCACAGCACCGCCGTCGGGCATGGGCTCCAACGCCTGGGTGCTCGCCGGCAGCCGGACCGCGAGCGGCGCGCCGCTGCTCGCCAACGACCCGCATCTCGGCCTCAGCGCGCCCGGGCCTTGGTACCTCGCGCACCTCGCGGCGCCGGAGCGCGAGCTGATCGGCGCCAGCATGCCGGGCCTGCCGGGCGTCGTGCTGGGCCACAACGGCGTGATCGCCTGGGGCTTCACCAACACCGGCCCGGATACCCAGGACCTGTTCGTCGAGCGGCTCGATCCGGCCGATCCGGCACGCTATCTGACGCCGGAGGGCTCGGCGCCGTTCGCGACCCGCGACGAGGTGATCCGCGTCAAGGGCGGCGAGGCGGTGAGCCTGCGGGTGCGCGAGACGCGGCACGGGCCGGTGCTGTCCGATCTTCTGCCCACGGCCGGTCTGGTGCTCGAGCGCGACCAGGTCCTGACGTTGCGCTGGACCGCGCTCGCCGAGGACGACGTCAGCATCGAGGCGCTGCTCGATCTCGGCGCCGCCCGCGACTGGCCGACGTTCGTCGCCGCGGCGCGGGGCAATGGCGCGCCGCAGCAGAACGTGCTGTACGCCGACACGGCCGGCCACATCGGCTTCATCGCGCCCGGCCGCGTGCCGATTCGCGCGCGCGGCGACGGGCGCTGGCCGGTGCCGGGCTGGACGGGCGAGTTCGACTGGCAGGGCACGATCCCGTTCGCGCAGCTGCCGCGGGCGCTCGACCCGCCGGACGGCGCGTTCGTCAACGCCAACAACCGCATCGTCACGGGCGACTACCCCTACCTCCTGACCGCCGACTGGGAGCCGCCCTTTCGCGCGCGCCGGATCGTCGAGGCGCTGGCCGAGCGCGGCAACGACCTCGACAGCTTCGCGCGGCTGCAGGCGGACGAGTTGTCGCTCCTGGTCCGCGACCTGCTGCCGCTGATGCTCGAGGCGCCGGCACAGAGCGAGGCCGCCGCGGCGGCGCGGGCGCGGCTTGCGGCATGGGACGCCGTGATGCGCCCAGACGCCGCCGAGCCGCTGATCTTCGCCGCCTGGTATCGCGAGCTGTCGCGGAAGATCTATGCCGACGAGCTGGGCGACCTGTTCTACGCCTATTGGGGCGTGCGACCGCAGTTCATGGAGTTCGTGCTGCGCCGCCGCCAGCTCTGGTGCGACGACGTCGACACGGCGGCGGTCGAGACCTGCGCGATGCAGGCGACGACCGCGCTCGAGCTGGCGCTGGCCGATCTCAAGCGCCGCTTCGGCGCCGATCCGGCCGGCTGGCGCTGGGGCGCCGCCCATCCGGCGCGCATGCAGCACGCGGTGTTCAAGGATCAGCCGCTGCTCGGCTGGCTGTTTGCGATCGAGCACCCGAGCGGCGGCGACAACGTCACCGTGAACGTCGGGCACTACCGGCCCGCCGACGAGGTCGACCCGTTCGCCAGTGTGCATGCCGCGAGCTATCGCGCCCTCTACGATCTCGCCGACCTCGAGGGCTCGCGCTTCGTCGCTAGCACCGGCCAGTCGGGCAATCCGCTGTCGCCCCACTACCGCGATCTCTCCGATCTGTGGGCGGACGGCCGGACGATCCCGATGAGCACGCGGCCGGAGACGTATGGCCCGGGCGCGATCGGCCGCCTGACCCTGACGCCGGCGGCGCCGCGCTGAGCGCCGCCCGCTATGCGACATCTCGTCGCACGTACGTGAATCACAGGCGCCTGTCTCATCGGCATCACAGGACCGCCGCAATCTGGCGCATCCGGCGTCCATGGCGGGCGATCGTATCCCCGGCAAAGGCGCTCTCCCCTCCTGGTTGTGGTGGCTGCAGTTTCGGGGAATGCATGTTCGGCCACTTTACCAGTGTCCGCCCTCTCTGTAGTTTTGTAGATGGCTCAGCGGCTTGTGCGAGTTGTCCACAGCGCGCCGGGGACAGGAGCAAGCCGTGCCGAGGGCCGATGTCGCGATCTGTTCATCCTGTAGCGATTTTTCCTCTAGCGTGACGGTTTCGAGTGGGCTTATTTTACCGCCCGTAGTCCCATCTCGACCGAAGTTCACGCTGAGCGGGAAACCGCTTTGCTGTGCCGTGGAGTCAAACAAGACGATGAATCAACTTGCCAGCAAGCTCGCGACACGGAGTGTCGGTGGCCGCAGCCGCGCTCTCGATGTCGACCGCTATGTCAGCCTGCGCATCCGCCAGCGACGTATCATGCTCGGCCTCACGCAGCAGCAGATGGCCGAGCTGATCGGCGTCACCTACCAGCAGGCCCACAAGTACGAGACCGGGATCAATCGCATCTCGGCGGGCCGACTCTATCAGATCGCGCGCGCCCTGGGGGTCGACATCAGCTACTTCTTCGAGGACGTGGAGCCCGCCGCGGGCAGCGCGGCGCGCACCCAGGAGCTGATGCCGCAGCAGCGCATGCTGCTCGAGCTCGCGCGCAACTTCGCGGCGATCAAGAGCAGGAAGCACCAGGAGGCGCTCTGCCATCTGGCGCGGGTCCTGGGCGACGGCGAGGCCAAGCACTAAGCGACCGCCGCTCGCGACGGGCCCGGCGCGCAGCGAGGGCCCGGTAGCACGCGGGCC
>DASUGG010000208.1:0-4345 GCA_036274135.1 Geminicoccaceae bacterium | reverse complement strand
ATTAGCGCTGCGGCCCCAAAAGCGAACCGTATTTGAGGGCCATCTCGCGGGCCGCTTGTCGGCGCCTCGCGTGCCGCTCATGTTGAGCGGCGTCCGGCACGCGCGCAAGTGCGTTGCCGTGCCGCTGCCCCCACGCGGCCTAGCCGCGCGCTCGCTAATTGGGACAGTAATACTGTCCTAAAGCTAGCCCGATTGCAAATCTTTCCTTCCGCCGATTACGCTTTTTCGCGGATTTGTTGCTGGAAGCCCACGTTTTCTTGCCGTTTCTTGCGTACCCTCCCGGGCCATGAACTTCGCAAGCGACAACACGGCCGGCATGGCGCCGGAAATCCTCGAAGCGCTGAGCCGGGCCAATGGCGGCTTCACGCTGGGTTACGGCAACGACGATCTGACCCGAAGTGTGGAGCGCCGGATTGGCGAGATATTTGAATGCGATGCTGCAGTGTTCCTGCTGACGACCGGAACGGCGGCGAATGCGCTGGCGCTGGCCCACGTCAGCGCGCCGTGGGGGGCGGTGTTCAGCCACGCCGAGGCCCATATCGTCACCGACGAGTGCGGTGCACCGGAGTTTCTCGGCGGTGGAGTGAAGCTCGTCGGCCTTGGCGGCGTCGGCTGCAAGGTTGCTCCGGACACGCTCTCCGCGGCGCTTGCGCCCTACCAGGGCCATGCGCCGCACCAGGTTATCCCCGCCGCGCTGTCGATCTCATAGGCGAGCGAAGCCGGCACCATCTACCGGCCGGATGAGATCGCGGCGCTCGCCGAGATCGCGCACGCGCGCGGCATGAAGGTCCACATGGACGGGGCGCGGCTCGCCAACGCGCTGGTGCGGCTCAACGCCAGCCCCGCCGAAGCGACCTGGAAGGCCGGCGTCGATGTGCTGTCGTTCGGCGCCACCAAGGGCGGCGCGCTGGCGGCGGAAGCCGTGGTGTTCTTCGACCGCGCGCTGGCCGCGCACATGGGCGAGCGCCGGAAGCGCGCCGGCCACCTCCTGTCGAAGCACCGCTTCCTCGCCGCGCAGTTCGAGGCCTTCCTGCACGGCGATTGCTGGCTGCGGCTCGCCCGTCATGCCAACGCCATGGCGGACCGGCTGGCGTCGGGCCTCACGGCTGCCGGGCTTGCGCCGGTCTGGCCGGTCGAAGCCAATCTGGTGTTCGTCATCCTGTCGAGGGCCGTGGACGAACGCCTGCGCGCGGCCGGAGCGCAATACTACGTCCGCGGTTCGGACAGCCTGCCGGCCGGCGTCGTGTTGCGGCCGGGCGATGCGCTGGTCCGCCTGGTCACGTCGTTCGCGACGAGCCCGTCCGAGGTTGACCGGCTTGTCGAACTCGCCGCAAAAGCGTGACACGACCGCCCAAGCTGTGCCCCAATCGGCGCTATGCTCGCGTCCGGCGGCTTTGGAGGGCGGCGGTGAAACGGCGAATTCTTGGTGCCCTGTTTGCGGTGGTCGGCCTGTCTGCGATGGCAGGACCGGCGCAGGCGCAGGCCATGTTGCCGGCTTTCGAGATAGCGACCATCGTGCGCTCCGCCGGGTTCGCGCCGCTCAGCCCGGCGTTCCGCCGCGGCGAAACCTATGTGATGCGCGCCACCCGGCCGGACGGGCGCGAGGTGCGCCTCGTGGTCGACGCGCGGCGCGGGCGGATCCTGTCGGCGGTGCCGGTGGTTGCGGCGGCGCGCGGGGGCGCGCGTGCCTACGGGCCCATCGACGGCGACGAGCCCGACGGGCCGGACGGCTACATTCCGCCGCCGCCGCGCGGCGTCTACGGGTCGGGTCCGCCGGTCGTCTATGAGGGCAGCCGTCCGGTGATCTACGACCGGCGGCCGCTTGAAGCGATCCCGAACGCGCCCCGCGCCGACTCGCCACCGCCCATCCTGCGCGAAGAGGGTGGCGAACCCGGCATGTTGCCGCCGCCGCCCGAGCGTTTCCCGTCGCGCGCCGCGCCGCCCGCCGCGCCCAAGTCCACAGGCAAGCCTGCGGCAAAGCCGGCACCGGTCAAGCGTGCTGCGGCCGCGCCGCCTTTGCCGAAGCCCAAGCCGGCTGCGCCGGCCGACGAGCCGGCCGCCAATGCTGCGCCGGAACCACAGGCGGCTCCTCCCGAGAGCAAGCCCGACGCGCGCGAACTGCCGCATTAGACTTACTCTTCGGCGCCATCTGCCATGCTGTGTTATGGTTGGCGAAGGCGATGCCGGGGCGCGGCGTTGAGCCGCTGTCGGAACCATGAGGTGGTTACTCGGTCCTTGCGTGTGGGCTGCGGTCTGGTTGGCCCTGTCATCCGCCAGTTCAGAGACGGTACGGACCGACGCGCCGTGCAGCCCTGTCGTTGAGGGCACCAGAGGCAACGTCACGATCACATTCACCGGCGGCTGTACCCAGGGAATTTTGCCGGCGCAGCTCCAGCAGATCGTCGACGACATCCTGAACAAGCGGACTGTTTCCCTCGAGATCTTCCAGGAGCTGTCGCAGCGATTCGGCGTCAGCGACATGGCGATTACGACGTTCTTCCGCACTCTCGGCGAGCGCAAGATTCCGATCGAGGACCTTGACAGCAAGCTGCGCGAGATCGCCGCGCGACATCTGACGTTACTCAAGCAGATCGAATCTTTGTCCGGCGATGACCCGCAAGTCGAGGCGTTGAAGAAGGATGCGGTCGTTGCGATTAGAGTCGGCAACTACGCTCGGGCAGAGACGTTGCTGCTTCAAGCGTTCGACGCAGATCTTGTCGCGGCGCGCAAGGCGCAGGATGCCGCCAACAGTCGGTTTGTCACTGCGGCCAAGACCAAGGCAGACCTCGGCGAACTCAAACTGTCCCAATTGCAATACGAGGCCGCCGCGCGGGAGTTCCAGACGGCTGCCGATCTGGTGCCTGCATCTGAGCTGGGGCTCCGGGCTCAGTATCTCACCAGGATCGGAAAGGCAGCCTCTACCGTCGGCCTCTATCCGCGCGCAGAACAAGCGCTGACCGAAGCACTGCGCATCCGGGAAAAGCTGTTGCCTGCGGACAACAGCGATGTTGCAGACAGCCTGGAACGCCTCGCTTGGCTCTACATCACACTAGGCCGCTACACCGAGGCTGAGCCTTTGGCAAAACGCGCCGTTGTCATCGGTGAGAAGACACTCGGCCCGGAGCACCGGGAGGTCGCCTTCAGCCTCAATACTCTCGCGTGGTCCTACCAGAAGCGGGGCCGCTACACCGAGGCTGAGCCTTTGTACAAGCGCGCCCTCGCCATCGTCGAGAAGGCGCTCGGCCCGGAGCACTCCGACGTCGCCAGCCCCCTTAACAATCTTGCGACGCTCTACCATGCGCAGGGTCGCTACGCCGAGGCCGAGCCTTTGGCCAAACGCGCCCTCACGATCCGCGAGAAGGCGCTCGGGCCGGAGCACCCGGATGTCGGCACGCTGCTCAATAATCTAGCGGAGTTCGTCCGGATGCAGGGTCGTCGCGCGGAGGCCGAGCCTTTGTACAAACGCGCGCTCGCTATCGCCGAGAAGGCCCTCGGCCCGGAGCACCCGGATGTCGGTCAGCGTCTACATAACCTTGCGGTTCTCAACATGGACCGGGGCCTCTATGCCGAGGCCGAGCCTTCATTCAAGCGTGGCCTCATCATCTTCGAGAAGGCGCTTGGTCTGGAGCACCCGGATATCGCCGTCTATCTCAGCAATCAAGCGAAGCTCTACCGGCTACAAGGTCGCTACGCGGAGGCCGGGCCTTTGTACAAGCGCGCTCTCGCAATCCGGGAAAAGGTTTACGGCATTGGTCATCCGATGACCGAGGCGACACGCGATGATTTGCAAATACTACGACGGCTGGAGAACCCTCCTGACGATTATGACTTGCCAGACGAGCACTCCGGCGCCGGCAGCCGATGAGGAACGAGAGCCATCGGATCGTTGCCATGTCAGTCTTGGCAAACAAAAGCGCCCCGGACATGTCCGGGGCGCTCCGCTCTGACTGAGCCGCCGGCTGCGTTAGGCGGCCGCCTTGGCCTCGACCGCCTGCGGCTTGTTGCCGCCGTTGATGGCGATCTGGCGCGGCTTCTTCGCCTCGGGAATCTCGCGCACGAGATCGATGTGCAGGAGACCGTTCTCGAGGTTGGCGCCCTTGACCACGACGTAGTCGGCAAGCTGGAAGACGCGCTCGAACGCGCGGGCCGCGATGCCCTGGTAGAGCACCTCGCCGTTGGACTCTTCCTTCACCTGCTTCTCGCCTTTGACGGTCAGCGTGTTCTCCTTGGCCTCGATCGTCAGCTCGTTCTCGCCGAAGCCGGCGACGGCCACGGAAATGCGGTAGGCGTTCTCGCCGGTGCGCTCGATGTTGTAGGGCGGGTAGCCCGGCGCGCTGGTGTCGAA
>DASUGG010000207.1:0-11528 GCA_036274135.1 Geminicoccaceae bacterium | reverse complement strand
GACGCCGACGCGGCGCTCGACCTGGTCGGCGAGTTCTCACGGCCTGCGGTCGCGATCGTCAAGCACGCCAACCCCTGCGGCGTCGCGATCGACGACGATCCGAGCCGGGCCTACGCCAAGGCGCTGGCCTGCGACCCGTTGAGCGCCTATGGCGGCATCGTGGCGCTCAACCGGACGCTGGACGGCGCGACCGCCGAGCAGATCGCCCGGCTGTTCACCGAGGTCGTGATCGCGCCGGACGCGACCGCCGAGGCCCGCGCCGTGCTGGCCGCCCGGCGGAACCTGCGACTGCTGCTGGCCGCCCCGGCGGCGCCGGACGAGTTGATGCTACGCTCGGTCGCCGGCGGCCTCCTGGTGCAGGAGCGCGATCGCGCGGGCGTGGACGGCCTCGAGCTTAAGGTGGTGACCGAGCGGCCGCCGACGGAGGTCGAGCTCGCCGATCTCCGCTTCGCCTTCGCCGTGTGCAAGCACGTCAGGTCGAATGCGATCGTGTTCGTCAAGGGCGGCGCCACGGTCGGCATCGGCGCGGGGCAGATGAGCCGGCTGGACAGCGTCGCGATCGCGGTGCGCAAGGCGGCCGAGACGGCGACGGCGGCGGGCGAGGCGCCGGGGACGGTGGGCAGCGTGGTCGCCTCGGATGCCTTCTTCCCGTTCGCCGACGGGCTCGAGGCGGCGCTCGCGGCGGGCGCCACGGCCGTCATCCAGCCCGGCGGCAGCGTGCGCGACGCCGAGGTGATCGCGGCCGCGAATCGCGCCGGCGCCGCGATGGTTTTCACCGGGCGCCGGCACTTCCGCCACTAGCCGAGCGACGGCCGCGTCTTCTCGACGCTCGGGCGCGAGCGGACGCTCTCCCACCAGCGCTGCAGATTCGGCGCCCTGGCGAGGATCTTCTGGCCGTCAGGGATCTGCGAGAAGTAGTCGTAGACGGGGATCAGCAGCAGATCGGCGAGGCTCAGGCGATCGCCGGCGAGATAGGAGTTGCCGTCGATCAGCTTCTCGAGCGCCGCGACGGCAGTTTCCGCCTGCGGCACCGCTGCGGCGATCGCGGCCTCGTCGGCGGTCCCGCCCCGCATCGGCACCACCGCCCGCTGGACGAAGATCTGCCCGATCATGGCGGGATAGGCGTAGTTGCCGATGACGTTGATCGCCTGGGTCATGCGGGCGCGGCCGGCTGGATCCGCGGGCTGCAGAGCGGGCCCCGGGAACGCCTCGTCGACATAGCGGGTGATGGCGTCGGTCTCGTACAGCTCGAGGCCGTCATGCGCGAAGGCCGGCACCTTGCCGAACGGATGCCGCGCAAGGTGCGCCGGCCCCCGGTGCTCGCCGGAGAAGATGTCGACCCCGACCAGGTCGTACTCCACGCCCTTTTCCTCGAGCGCGAGCCGGCAGGTGCGGGCGTAGGTGCTGTATGCCGGGCCGTAGATCACGGGCTTGGCCATGACGGTCCTCCTAGGTGCTTCTTGCTGACCTCGATCGCGGGCGGCTGGCGAAGCGTCTGATAGACCACGCAGTAGCGCTCGGTGAGCTTCATCAGGGTGGCGAGCTGCTCCTCGCTCGCATCGCTGTCGAGCTCGAAGCGCAGGCGGATGGCCTTGAAGCCGACCGGGGCGTCCTTGGCGACGCCGAGCGTGCCGCGGAAATCGAGATCGCCCTCGACAAAGACGCGGCCGGCGCGCAGCGGGATCTCGAGCGCGGTCGCGACGGCGTTGAGCGTCACGCCGGCGCAGGCCACCAGCGCCTCGAGCAGCATGTCGCCGGAGCAGGCGTGCAGGCCGCTGCCGCCGGTCGCGGGATGCAGGCCGGCATCGACCAGCGCCCGGGCGGTCTGCACCGAGCAGGTCACGCCCTCGCCGAGCGCGCCCTCGGCCTTCAGCGTGATCGCCGCGGCCTGCGGCTGCTCCCGATAACGCTCCTTGTGCGGCGCCTGCATCTGCCTGAGCGCGGCTGCATCCATGGCGGTTCCCTCCGACATCCTATGGAGGCTTGTAGACGAGATGGCGCGAAGGGGCACGTCCCCGGATGCCGACAGGAGATCACCATCGCGAGCGGACGTCGCGCAGCCGTGGCGCCAGCACGACCGCCGCCACCGGGCGCAAAGCCCCTGCCGATCGGCGCGAGCTGAGGGCGATTGGCAGGACGGGCTAGCCAGGCGGATGGCGCGCCAGCGCCTCGCGACGGGCGACCTCCCAGGCGGGCTCCGGGCCGAAGCGCTCGACCAGAAAATCGACGAAGGCGCGGACCTTGACCGACAGGTGGCGACCGTGCGGGTAGACGGCGTGGATGCCGGTCGGCGGCGGCATCCAGTCGCAGAGTACCGGCTCCAGCCGGCCGTCCGTCAGATACGGGCCGCAGAGGAAGCAGGGCAGGACGGCGACGCCGAGCCCGGCGAGCGCGGCGATCAGCGCCAGATCGCCGTTGTTCGACAGCAGCGGGCCGTCGACCCGCACGCTGAAGGCGCCGCCCGGGCCCACGAAGGGCCAATGGTCGGGGCTCCGCTGATAGGCGTAGGTGATGCAGGCATGGCGCGCGAGGTCGCGCGGCTCGCGCGGCGCGCCGCGCCGCCGCCAGTAGGCCGGCGCGGCGCAGACCAGCATGTGGTTGTCGGCGAGCCGGCGTGCGATATGGCTGGAATCCGGCAGGGCGCCGATCCGCACCGCGAGGTCGTAACCCTCCTCGATCAGGTCGACCGTGCGGTCGGCGAGGTCGATCTCGACCCGCAGCTCCGGGTAACGCTGCATGAAGTCTGGCAGCGTCGGCGCGAGGTGCAGGATGCCGAAGCTGAGCGGCGCGTTCAGGCGCAGGGTGCCGCGCGGCGCCGCCTGCAGCTGGCTTACCGCCAGCTCGGCGTCCTCGGCCTCGGCGACGATGCGGGCGCAGCGCTCGTAGAACGCCTGGCCGACCTCGGTCAGCGCCAGCCGGCGGGTGGTGCGGTGCAGCAGCCGCGCCCCCAGCCGGTCCTCGAGGCCGACGATCGCCTTGCTCACCGCCGAGCGCGACATGCCGAGCTGCGCCGCCGCGGCGCTGAAGCTGCGCGCCTCGACGACGCGCGCGAACACCGCCATGCCGGTCAGCTTGTCCATCCGATGCCCCGCCATTTGCGTGCGTCCGGAAACAATCCTGTCGCGCCAGCGTTGCTGACGAGCATGCTCGCCGGGGCCACCTCTAGCGCGAGCCTGACGATCTGGCGAGCGGAGTAGCCGATGACGAAGGTCCTGGTTCTCTACTGGTCGGCCTACGGCCATGTCGAGCGGATGGCGAAGGCCGCCGCCGACGGCGCGGCCTCGGTCGAGGCGACCGAAGTCGTGCTCAAGCGCGTGCCGGAACTGTCGCCGGAGGACGAGGCCAAGCGAGCCGGCAGAAATCTCGATACGAGCGTGCCGGTCGCGAGCGTCGAAAAGCTCGCCGATTACGATGCGATCGTCTTCGGCACGCCGACCCGGTTCGGCAACATGGCGGCGCAGATGCGCGCCTTCCTCGACCGCACGAGCAAGCTCTGGGTCGCCGACGCCCTGGTCGGCAAGGTCGGCAGCGTGTTCACGAGCAGCGCCACCCAGCATGGCGGCCAGGAATCGACGATCCTCACCTTCTACCCAACCCTGCTGCATCACGGCATGGTGCTCGTCGGTCTGCCTTACACCTGCACGGCGCAGCGGACCCTCGACGAGATCACCGGCGGGTCGCCCTATGGCGCCAGCACGATCGCTGGCGGCGACGGCTCGCGCCAGCCGTCGGAGAACGAGCTCGGCATGGCCCGCTTCCAGGGCGCGCATGTGGCGCGCATCGCCGCGAAGCTGGCCGCCTAGGCCAACCTCGGGAGCTTCCCATGACCGTCGAGATCCGCCCGTTCGACAGCCTCCGCCGGTTCGAGATCGACTGGCTGAAGGCCCGCCACCACTTCAGCTTTGGCCAGTACCACGACCCCGACCGCATGGGCGTCGGCCCGCTGCGCGTCTGGAACGACGATCGCGTGACGCCCGGCACCGGCTTCGATCCGGATCCGCATCGCGACATGGAGATCATCACCTATGTCCGCCGCGGCGCCGTCACGCATCGCGACAAGCTCGGCAACGAAGGCCGCACGGCGGCGGGCGACGTCCAGGTGATGTCGGCCGGCACCGGCATCGTGCACGCCGAGTACAACCTGGACGACGAGCCGCTCGAGCTGTTCAAGATCTGGATTCAGCCGCGCAGCCGCGGCCTGAAGCCGCGTTGGGCGCAGCGCGCCTTTCCATCGGGCGATCGCGCCGGGACCCTGGTCGCCCTGGCCTCGGGGCGCGACGGCGATGCGGACGCGCTGCCGATCGATCAGGACGCGGCGCTGCGCGGCGCGACGCTCGCTGCCGGCCAGCGGGTCGAGCATGTGCTGGCGCCCGGTCGCCACGCCTATCTGGTCGCGGCGCGCGGCCGCGTCCGGGTGAACGGCAAGGAGGCGCAGCCGCGCGACGGCGTCGTGCTGCGGGGCGAGGGCAGCGTCGTGATCGAGGCGCTGGACGACGCCGAGATGCTGCTCGCCGACCTGCCCTGACACACCGCACGCAAGGAGCACTGCCATGGGCCAGCTGGTCGATGGTGTCTGGCGCGACGAGGCGCCCGCCGCCGGCGGCGATGGCCGCTTTCACCGCGCCAACACGCAGTTCCGCAACTGGATCACGGCCGACGGCAGCCCCGGCCCGACCGGCAAGGGCGGCTTCAAGGCCGAGCGGGGCCGCTATCACCTCTACGTGTCGCTCGCCTGCCCCTGGGCGCACCGCACCCTGATCATGCGCCGCCTCAAGCACCTGGAGGATGCGATCGACGTGTCGGTGGTGCACTGGCACCTGGGCCGCAACGGCTGGGAGTTCCGCGCAGGACCCGGCGCGACCGGCGATCGGCTGCACGGCTTCGACTATCTGCACCAAGTCTATACGCGCGCCCGCTCGGACTATACCGGCCGCGCGTCGGTGCCCGTACTCTGGGACAAGGAAGCGGGCACGATCGTGAACAACGAGTCGGCAGAGATCATCCGCATGCTCAACGCGGCGTTCGACCGGGTCGGCGCCGACGGCCCCGATTTCTATCCCGCAGGGCTGCGGCCGGCGATCGATGCGATCAACGATCGCGTCTACGAGACCGTCAACAACGGCGTCTACCGGGCCGGCTTCGCACGCTCGCAGGAAGCCTACGAGGAGGCCGCCGGCGCGCTGTTCGCGACGCTCGACGACCTGGAGGAGCTGCTCGCCTCGCAGCGCTATCTCGCCGGCGAGCGCGTCACCGAGGCCGACTGGCGCCTGTTCACGACGCTCGTGCGCTTCGATGCGGTCTACGTGGGCCACTTCAAGTGCAACCTGCGGCGCCTCGTCGACTACCCCAAGCTCTGGACCTATGCGCGCGAGCTCTATCAGGTCCCCGGGGTCGCCGGGACGGTCGACTTCCACCACATCAAACACCACTACTATGGCAGCCACAAATCGGTGAACCCGACCGGCATCGTGCCGATCGGCCCGGCGATCGACTGGAACCTGCCGCACGGCCGGGGCTGATCCGCGGCTTCACAGGGCCGCCGGTTCCGTGGCAAGAACGCGCGGGTTTGCACAAGAAGGCCTGCCATGCCTCGTTCCGTGCCGGTGATCCGCGGCCTGCGCGAGATCGCAGCCGATTACGACGCGCTGATCGTCGACCTGTGGGGCGTGATCCACGGCGGCGTGGAGCCGTACCCCGGCGTGCTCGAGACGCTGGCCGCGTTGCGCGCCGCCGGCAGGCCGGTCGGGCTGCTGTCGAACGCGCCGCGGCGTGCCCGCATGGTCGTGCAGCGCCTCGCCGAGATCGGCGTGCCGGCCGATGCCTACGACTGCCTCACCACCTCGGGCGAGGCCGCGCACGACGCGCTGGCGGCGCGCCGTGGGCTGCATGCCGATCTCGGCAGGGGCTATTTCTATGTCGGGCCGCATTGGGACACCGATCTCGCCGACGGCCTCGACTACGTCCGGGTCGATAGCGTCGGGCAGGCCGACTTTCTGCTGACCGTCGGCCTGTTCGACGAGGCCGATCCGCTCACCGCCTACGATCCGCTGTTTGCCGAAGCGCGCGAGCGCGGCCTGGTGATGCTGTGCGCCAACCCGGACCTTGTGATTCACCGGCAAAGCGGCGTGACCGCGCCGTGCGCCGGGCTGCTGGCGCAGCGCTACGAGGGCGAGGGCGGCCGCGTCATCTACCACGGCAAGCCGGAGCCGGCGGTCTTCCACCGCTGCGCCGGAGAGCTTGGCGCGAACCGGGCCGATGCGCGCGTGCTGGTGGTCGGCGACAGCCTGACCACGGACATCAAGGGCGCCGTCGCCGCCGGCTACGACAGCCTGTGGGTCACGCGCGGCATCTACGCCACCGAGCTCGGCATCGCGCCCGGCGATGAGCCGGACCCAGCGAAGGTCCTGGAGGTCTGCGAGCGCCACGGCCACTGGCCGACCGCCGCCATCGCCGCGTTTCGCTGGTAGGCTGCGCTCAGTTGCGCTGCTGCGATCGTCTTTCCGCGCTGCCGCCCACGTGCCTGCGGCCGGCCCCCGATTCCGGTTCGCGTCAGATGTTGGCCGAAACCTTCTGCGTCTTGATGTCCGCGACCATGTCGCTCGCGTCATAAGTGATCGTCGCGTGGTACGTCTCGCCCTGAAACGCCTCGATCGGAGTGCCCACGACTTCCCAGATTCCCAGCGTGAGGACGTCCATCACGCCATGCCCGACGGCGCGCCCGGCGCTCGGCTCGTTACCGATCTCATATTCGTATACGTCGGTGCGCCCGCCGTCCGGCAGATTCGTGGTCTTGATCGCGCTGCCGAGATGGAGCTCGACCTCGCCCCGACTGGCCCCGACCTTGATGGCGCCGAGGTCCGGGTTCTCGCTCCCGCTCATCGCCATACCGACGGAACAGGCCTGGACCGGGACACAGATCGAGACGGTCAGCAAAGCCGCGATGAAATGCCGTGAAGACATGCGTCTACTCTCCTCATTGGCAGAATAACTCCTGATTTCTACAATTTCGGGGTTAGAGATGAAAAAATCGTAAACGTCCGGCCCTACGCGATCGGGTGCGCTGGCAAGGCGCGTTCACGTCCGAGGTCGAGGCCAGCTCAACCCGCGGGATCGTCGGGTTGTGGGCGGGCGGCGGCGAGGGCTGAATCCGGGGGGCGTGGTAGGACGGGCCGTTGAGCGTCACGGCCAATTGTGGACCGTTCCCGTCGCTGCCCTACGCTGGTGGGGAGTGCTTGCCGGCACCATCCCCCGCCTCCGGCGCTAGGTAAGAAGTCGAGAATTTTCTGAGAGCGGCGGCCGCGTTCAAGGCTAGGGAAGTGCCCGGGCGTCGAGCGACGCCCGGACCCTCGGCATCAGGGCCGCGAAGCTCCTCAGTGGCGGGTGAGCTTCAGGACCGCGTGCTTGTCGCGGATGTCGCGGTTGCTGAACAACTGGGTGAAGTCGCGGCCGTCCTCGGCGCTGTAGTGAATCTCGAACTCGGCGTCGTCGACCGCCTTGATGCTGAGGTTCTGGGTAACCGTACGGTCGTCGTCCGGCGCGAGACTGTTGATCGCCGTGCCGAGCTCCATCTTGTTCCAGCCTTCGAGGCCGCCGGGGTTCTTCACCCGATGGCCCTCGCGCGGGATGTTGATGGTCATACCCGTGCTGTTGACGAACTTGAGCGAGCAGTCCTTCGTCTGACCGAATGCCATTGGCTTCCTCCAAGTTGGCAACGGGACCGCCCTCGGCGGCCGCCGTTCGACCTGCCGACCCCAGGATGACCTCCGGTTCGGTATCCTGGGGTGCGTTTGGCGACGGCGAGTATCGATCGCAAGTTGGGGTTGCGCCTGTGAAGCCTTTCACATCGGGCAGCGCCTCGGGCGCCCTCTGGCCGACAGCGGGATTCACGCGGCTCGACGCCCGCTCCAATATCACAACCGGCCGCAAGCGTGCGCCGCCGGGCGCGGCCGTTGATCGGTCGGCGTCGCTCCGCCATATTGCGAGCAGGGAACACGACACGATCGAGGGCACATGGGCCAGGCTGCGACCATCGCCGAAGAGCAGCAGCTGATCGCCGAGGACTTCGAGCTGTTCGACGACTGGCGGGAGAAGATCGAGTACGTGCTCGATCTCGGGCGCGCGCTCGACTCGCTGCGCGACGAGGAGCGCGTCGACGCCAACAAGGTGCGCGGCTGCCAGTCCCAGGTCTGGATGATCGCCGAGCTGGACGAGGCGACCGGCCGCGTAGCGATCCGCGCAGACAGCGACGCGTTCATCGTGCGCGGGCTGATCGCCCTGCTGCTGCGCCTCTATGCCGACCGGCGGCCCGAGGAGATCCTGGCCAACCCGCCCAGGGTCTTCGAGGAGATCGGCCTCGGCGCGCATCTCTCGCCGACCCGCGCGAACGGTCTGCATGCGATGATCAAGCGGATCCGGCAGCTCGCCTCGGGCCTCGCCCACGGCGTGCCGGTCGCCGCCGCCGGCTGAGCCGCGGTGGCGCTGGCGCATCCGGTCCCCGGATCGGCTGGCCTCGGGAGCGCGCCGTGACCAAGCTCGACCATCTGCTCGACGAGAGCGCAAAGGGCGTCTTCATCATCGCCACGACGCCGTTCACCGAGCAGGGCGCCCTCGATCTGAACAGCCTCGAGCGGCTGATCGGCTTCTACGTCGAGGCCGGCGTGCACGGCATCACGGTGCTGGGCATGATGGGCGAGGCACCGAAGCTGACGCCCGAGGAATCGCGCCTGGTCATCCAGCGCACGCTGCAGCAGGTCGCGGGCGAGCTGCCGGTGGTGGTCGGCGTGAGCAGCGCCGGCCTTGCCAACGTCGCGGCGCTGACGGGCGATGCCATGTCGCTCGGCGCCGCAGCGGTGATGGTCGCGCCGCCTTCGGGTCTCGTCAACGACGAGCAGATCGAAGGCTACATGCACCAGCTGTGCGGCACCATCGGCGAGGAGGTGCCCCTGGTCCTGCAGGACTTCCCGCAGGCGACGGGCGTGCATCTCTCGGTGCCGCTGCTCAACCGGCTGATCGACGATCTGCCGCAGATCAAGGTCCTCAAGCACGAGGACTGCCCGGGGCTCGGCAAGATCACCCGCATCCGCCAGGGCGCCAAGCGCGACGACAGCCGGCGGATCAGCATCCTGATCGGCAATGGCGGGCTTTACTACCCGCTCGAGCTCGCGCGCGGCGCCGACGGCGCCATGACGGGCTTCGCCTTCCCGGAGCTGCTGGTCGAGGTCTACCGGCGCTTCACGGCCGGCCGCGACGAGGACGCCTTCGATCTGTTCGACGCCTATCTGCCGCTGATCCGCTACGAGCAGCAGCCGGGCGTCGGCCTCGCGATCCGCAAGGAGATCCTGCACCGGCGCGGCATCCTGGCGAGCCCGGCGCTGCGGCCGCCGGGGCCGAGACTCGCGCCGGAGGACATGGCCGAGCTGGACTTCCTGCTGGAACGTCTCGACCGGCGGATGGGCAGCGGCACCTGAGGCCCGGCGCCTGCCGGGCGCGTGTGGACAAACGCGGGCCTTTGTCTGATGCTGGCGGGCCGCAGTCCGACACGAATCCCGAGACCGACCATGCCCGCTTACCGCTCCCGCACGACCACGCACGGACGCAACATGGCCGGCGCGCGCGGCCTCTGGCGCGCCACCGGCATGAAGGACGGCGACTTCGGCAAGCCGATCATCGCGGTGGCCAACTCGTTCACGCAGTTCGTGCCGGGCCACGTGCATCTGCAGGACCTGGGCCAGCTCGTGGCGCGCGAGATCGAGGCCGCGGGCGGCGTCGCCAAGGAGTTCGACACGATCGCCGTCGACGACGGCATCGCGATGGGCCACGACGGCATGCTCTACTCGCTGCCGTCGCGCGAGCTGATCGCGGATTCGATCGAGTACATGGTCAACGCGCATTGCGCCGACGCGATGGTCTGCATCTCGAACTGCGACAAGATCACGCCCGGGATGCTGATGGCGGCGCTGCGGCTGAACATCCCCGCGGTGTTCGTCTCCGGCGGGCCGATGGAGGCGGGCAAGGTGGTGCTCGCCGGCAAGCAGCAGGCGCTCGACCTCGTCGATGCGATGGTCGCGGCCGCCGACGACCGGGTCAGCGACGAGGACGTGCGGCTGATCGAGCGCTCGGCCTGCCCGACCTGCGGCTCGTGCTCCGGCATGTTCACCGCCAACTCGATGAACTGCCTGACCGAGGCGCTCGGCCTTGCGCTTCCGGGCAACGGCTCGATGCTCGCGACCCATGCCGACCGCAGGCGGCTGTTCGTCGAGGCGGCCTGGCTGATCGTCGACCTCGCGCGCCGCCACTACGAGCAGGACGACGGCAGCGTGCTGCCGCGGCAGGTCGCGAGCTTCGCCGCGTTCGAGAACGCGATGACCCTCGATATCGCGATGGGCGGCTCCACCAACACCGTGCTACACCTGCTCGCCGCGGCGCACGAGGCCGAGCTCGACTTCACCATGGCGGACATCGACCGGCTGTCGCGCCGCGTGCCGGTGCTCTGCAAGGTCGCCCCGGCGAAGTCGGACGTGCACATGGAGGACGTGCACCGCGCCGGCGGCATCATGGCGATCCTCGGCGAACTCGACCGCGCCGGGCTGATCCACCGCGACGTGCCGACGGTGCACAGCGCGAGCATCGGCCAGGCGATCGAGCGCTGGGACGTCGTTCGCACCGGCAGCGACGAGGTCCGCGACTTCTACAAGGCTGCGCCCGGCGGCGTTCCCACCCAGACCGCGTTCAGCCAGGAGCGGCGCTGGGACGATCTCGACCTCGACCGCGAGGCGGGCGCGATCCGCAGCGTCGAGCATCCGTTCTCGAAGGACGGCGGGCTCGCGGTGCTGAAGGGCAATCTCGCGCCCGACGGCTGCATCGTGAAGGCGACGGGCGTCGACGACAGCATCCTGACGTTCTCGGGCCCGGCGCGGGTGTTCGAGAGCCAGGACGCGGCCGTGCGCGGGATCCTGTCCAACACGATCCGGCCGGGCGACGTGGTGGTGATCCGCTACGAGGGACCGCGCGGCGGCCCGGGCATGCAGGAGATGCTCTACCCGACCAGCTATCTGAAGTCGAAGGGACTTGGCAAGGCCTGCGCGCTGGTCACCGACGGGCGCTTCTCGGGCGGCAGTTCCGGCCTCTCGATCGGCCACGTCTCGCCGGAAGCGGCGGACGGCGGCCTCATCGGGCTGGTGCGCGAGGACGACGTCATCGAGATCGACATCCCGAACCGCGCGATCCGCCTCGCGGTCGACGAGGCCGAGATCGCGCGGCGGCGCGCGGCGCAGGAGGTTGCGGGCTGGAAGCCTGCGGAAGCCCGCAAGCGGCGCGTCACGGCCGCGCTCAGGGCCTATGCCGCCTTCGCGACCAGCGCCGCGCACGGCGCCGTCCGCAGGGTGCCGGACTAGGTTCCAAACCCAATCAATGTATTGACATAGCTGGTTGTGCGTGATTCAAGCTCGGAAACAGTGGAGCTTGAATGATGGCGGGTGAGTTCTGGTTCTCCGATCGGCAGTGGGCGGTCATTGAGCCCTTGTTGCCAA
>DASUGG010000206.1:0-10502 GCA_036274135.1 Geminicoccaceae bacterium | reverse complement strand
ACGCGGCCGGCTCAGCAACCGCTGTCCTCGTAGACCTGATCGAGGTCGAGCTCGAGTTGCAGGGCCTGCAAGGGAACGCGCCGGGCGGGCGGCTCGAACAGACGCGCCCCGGCGCAAACGGCGAGGCGGGCGTCCTGCCGCCACGGACGGCCCGAGCGCGGCCGCTGTCGCCGCGCTCGCGCCCGCCGTCGCCTGCTCATAGAGGAACCGGGCCTTGCGGCCCGGTTCGAACGCGGACGGATCGGCGCGCCGATCAGCTGCCGAGCTGGTGGTACTCGCCGTTGTCCCACTCGAAGAACACGTAGTTCTCGCCCGTGACGTCGCCCTTCTCGTCGAAGGTGATGGGGCCGAGCACGGTCTCGAAGGTGTTGCCGTGCAGCTGCTCGATCACGGCGTCGAGATCCGTCGTGCCGGCCTTCTCCGCCGCCTGCGCCCAGACCTGGATCGTGGCGTAGGTGTAGAGCGTGTAGCCCTCCGGATCGTAGCCCTGCTCTGCGAACTCGGCCACCACGGCCGCCGCCGCCTCGTTCTTGCGCGGGTCGGGGCTGAAGGTCATCAGCGTGCCCTGCCCGGTGTCGCCGGTGATCGCCCAGTACTCGTCGGTGACCAGGGCATCGCCCGACACCATGAGTGCGGCCAGCCCCTGCTCGTGCGCCTGGCGCGTGATCAGCCCGGCCTCGGTGTGGTAGCCGCCGAGGTAGATCAGGTCGACGCCGGCCTGCTTCATCTTGGTGATCAGCGCGGTGAAATCCTTGTCGCCCGCGGTGATCGCCTCGTACATCGTCTCCTGCACGCCGCGCGCGTTGAGCTGCCTCTTGAACTCGTCGGCGAGGCCCTTGCCGTAGGCGGTCTTGTCGTGGACGATCGCGATCTTGCTGCCGAGGTTGTTGTCGACCACGTAGTTGCCGGCATAGGTGCCTTGCTGGTCGTCGCGGCCGCACATGCGATAGACGTTGTCGAAGCCCTGCTCGGTGAGCTGCGGGTTCGTCGAGGCGGGCGAGATCTGCAGGATGCCCTCCTCGTTGTAGACCTGCGATGCCGGGATCGAGGAGCCGGAGCAGAAGTGCCCGGCCATCAGCGCCACGCCGGCATTGACCATCTGGTTGGCGACCGCCACCGCCTGCTTGGGATCGCAGGCGTCGTCGCCGACCTCGAGGGTAAGCTGCTCGCCGAGCACGCCGCCGGCGGCGTTGAGGTCCTTGACCGCCTGCTCGGCGCCCTTCCTCATCTGCTCGCCGAAGGCCGCATATTGGCCGGTCATCGGACCCGCGGTGGCGATAACGATGTCGGCGTGCGCCGCGCCGGCGCCGAGCGCGACCGCGGCGCCGGCGCCCAGCAGCAACTTCGCAAATCCAGGCATTTTGCCCTCTCTCCTTGGTTGGCTCGTCGGTGTGGTCTCACACAGACGTGCGCCGCACGCAATCGGCGCAAACTTGTCACATTTGTCGAGGACGAGGCGCCGTTTTGCAAGTGATTTGCGGCAACCGGCCGTGCGTGCCGTCAGGCTGCGCCCTCAGGTCGCTCGCGATACTTGAACAGCGAGGCCCGCTCGTAACGCCAGGGATATTGCGTCACCATCTTGTGCACCACCGTCACGCGATAGGCCAGCAGCGCCAGGGCGGTGATCACCACGAGGCCGATCAGAAGGCCGCTCAGGCTCAGCAGTTCGCCGCCGAACAGCGCATAGACCAGGAAGCGGTCGGCGAGCGCCAGGCCGATGCAGGCGAGCACGACGTGCCAGGGGGATTTCCAACCGTCCGCCAGGGCGCGGCCCGTCATGATCGCGGCGCCGCCGACCACGATCACGGTCACCGCGACGAACACGCCGATCGACGTACCCAGGAGCGCTTCCATGGCCGAAACCCCGTTGCCGTTTCGCCGATTCTACGGCCGTTGCGCCGGCGCCGGCAACCGCCATCGACCCGCACCGCCGAGGATCCCCGGTCGCCATGCATGCCGGCCGCGCACGGCCGTGAAGGGCTTTACAGCGCGCGGCCGGGATGTCATCTAGCTTCGCAGGCGCAACAACGGAAAGGAGGTGATCCAATGTCTCACTTCAAGGTGGCGCGTCGCGCCGGTCCGACGAACGAGACTTCGATCACGTCCGTCCGGATCGGCTGACGCCGCGGGAAAGATCCACAACAAACCCGCGCGACCACCTGGACGTGCGTTGCGGCGCCGCGGCCCTTCGGGGCGGCGGCGCCTTTTTCTGGGCGAGGCCCCGGGCGACGACCGGCCCCGCCCTTGCGCCGACGCGCATCTGACCGTCCGGCGGCGGCTTGTGCCGCGCTCCCGCCCATCTACCTGCTGGTCTGGCCGCGGCCCGACGGGCAGGCCTGACCGCCGCCCCGTCGCATCAGCAGCGCTCATCCTTGGCATGAGAAAGAATCGGACGACCCGGTGGCCGCCTGCCGCTAGACTGCTCGTGAGCTTTGCGGGAGGACCATCATGCAGGCGGACCGTCCCCCGGTGCTGACCGGCGGCTGCCAGTGCGGCGCGGTGCGCTACGCCTTCTACGCCGAGCCGAGCTCTGCCGACATCTGCCATTGCCGCATGTGCCAGAAGGCCATGGGCAACCTGTTCATGGCGTCGGCGAGCGTGCCCCATGCCGACTTCGCGTGGACGGCCGGCGCGCCCGCCATCTGGCAGAGTTCGGCGATCGCCGAGCGCGGCTTCTGCGCCGCGTGCGGCACGCCGCTGTCGTTCCGCTATCTCGCCGGCGAGCGGATCAGCGTCACCACGGGCAGCCTCGACCAGCCGGCGCGCGCCAGACCGACGGCGCAGCTCGGCGTCGAGAGCCGGGTGCCCTGGTTCCACGAGCTGGCGGGCCTGCCGGAGAGCCGGACCGAGGACCACCCGCCGCCCGGCGGCGTCGCGGCCGTGCAGAGCCGGCAGCATCCGGACCGGGAGCCCTGACGCAGCGTCGAGGGCTCCTCTCAGCGCCGCAGGCCCGCGAGCCGCGTCGCGTGCTCGGGGTTGACGGCGCCGGCGGGCGCCTGGCCGGCGAGGATCTCGGCGACCTGACGGGTCGTCTCGAGCGCCTGATGCGCGATCGCCTGGGGCACGAGCCCGCCGATATGCGGCGTCGCGACGACGCCCGGCAGGCGCGCGAGATGCGGCGAGGGCATCTGGTCGGGCGCCCGGCCGACATCCATCGCGCAGCCCGCGATCTCGCCGTCGCGAAGCGCCTCCTCCAGCGCCCGCTCGTCGACCAGATCGCCGCGCGCGACGTTGATCAGGTAGGCGCTGTGCTTCATCCAGCGCAGCTCGTCGCGGCCGATCAGGTTCTCGGTCTCGGCGGTCGCCACGGCGAGGCAGACGACGAAGTCGGACTCCACCAAGAGCGTGCCGAGGTCGGTCTGGCGCAGCTCCGGCTCGACCATCTGGACATGCGGATCGCTCACCAGCACGCGCATGCCCAGGGCCAGGCCGAGCTCGGCGAGGCGCGTGCCGATGCGGCCGTAGCCGATGATGCCCAACGTGCTGCCGCGAAGCTGGCGGCCCAGCGCGGTCCTGGGGGCGCCGCCGGCGCGATAGGCCATCGTCGCATCCGAGATGCCACGGGCGAGGTCGACCATCATGCCGACGGTCAGCTCGGCCACCGAATCGACGAAGCCGGGGCTGGCGCGGGTCACCAGCACGCCGGCCTTGGAGGCGGCGCCGACATCGACGTTGCGGATGTCGACGGCGCAGCGCACGAAGGCCACGAGGTCGGGCAGCTCCTCGAACACCGCCGCCGGGCCCTCGGTCTGGCGATCCGAGACGATCACGGCGCAGCCCCTCGCCTGCCTGATCAGCTCGGCGGTCGTAAGCGGTCGGCCCGTCTCGTTGAGGCGGACCTCGCCCAGCTCGCGCAGACGCGCCAACGCCTCCTCGCCGTAGTAGTTGGCGCGGGCATCGGCGGCATGGCTGAGGAAGATTGCCGGCATCTCGCCTCCCAGATCCGGTCTCGCGCCGATCGAGCTCTCAGAGCCCTTCGACATCAGATAGCGCCGATGGTCGACGAAGCCAGCGCGGCGATAGAGGGCGAGCGCCGGGTTGCCATGCGCGACCTCGAGATAGAGCCTCTTCAGGCCATGCGCGCGGGCCTCGTCCTCGACCAGCGCCAGGACTTGGCCGCCGAGCCCGCGATTGCGCGCCGCCGGCGTGATGAAGAGCTCGTCGATGAAGCCGTCGCGCCCGCCCGACTCCAGGCTGAAGCCGAGCGTGACCACGACATAGCCGATCGGCGCGCCGCCCAGGCGCACCAGCCAGGCGAGGCACAGGGGGTCGCCGTCCAGCAGGGCACGCAGCGCGGCGCCCTGACGCTCCTCGTCGAAGGCGAGGCCGTCCTCGGCGTAGTAGGCGCGCACCATCGGCTCGAGTACGGCGCGATCGCCGGGCCCGAGGGCGACCAGCACGGGCGCCTCGGGCACGCCGCTAGCGGCCGCGGTAGTGCGGCGGCCGGCGCTCGAGGAACGAGGCGCGGCCCTCGCGGAAATCATCGGTCTGGCCGCACATGACGCCCGCATCGCCTTCGAGGACGGTCGCGGCCGAGGTCGGTAACCCGGCGTCGACCACGCGCTTGGCCGCCTGCACGGCGATCGGCGCGTTCGCGGCGATCGTGCGGGCGAGATCCTGCGCCCGCTCCAGCAGGTTCTCGGGCCCGAGGACCTCGCTGACCAGCCCCCAGGCCTCGGCGCGCGCGGCGTCGACCGGCTGGCCCGAGAAGATCATGTGCTTGGCCCGGCCGGCGCCGATCAGGCGCGGCAGGCGCTGGGTGCCGCCCCAGCCGGGGATCGTGCCGATCGTGACCTCCGGCAGGCCCAGGCGCGCGGCCGTGCTGGCGATGCGGATGTCGGCGCAGAGCGCCAGCTCGAGGCCGCCGCCGAACGCGATGCCGTTGACCGCGGCGATCACCGGCGGCCGCAGCGCCGCGGTGCGATCGAACAGCGCGTGGCCGCGCTGGCCCCAGACCCGGCTGAAGGTCAGCGGGTCGAGGGCGGTCCACTCGTTGATGTCGGCGCCGGCGCAGAACGCCCGGCCGGCGCCGGTCAGCACTGCCGCGCGGACCTCGCCATCGCCCTCGATCCCGGCGAGCGCCGCCTCGAGCGCATCCAGCATCGGGCTGTCGATCGCGTTCAGCTTGTCCGGCCGGTTCAGGGTGAGCGTGACGAGCACCCCGCCGCCCGCGAGCGCGCTCCGCTCGACCAGAATGCGCGCCGTGCTCACGACGCCCCCCTGTTCGGGCCGCTGGCGGCCTGCGCCGCGCCCCGCACTTTCGCGATCGACATCCGCCCCCTTCCCGCGATCGGACTGCGTACTACCATCTTGGCACGAACCGGACGCCCATGCATCTCGACGTGCGCCGCGCCCTTGCCGCATCCGAGTTCAATATGGCCGAAGATGAATGCGTTTCCGTCTGGTCATGCAACCCGGACTCCGCTAGAGTTCTCAAGGATTAGGAGAGCGCCGTCAAGATTCTGGGGAAAGAATCTTGGAGGTTATGCGATGCGCACCACCTGGTTGGTCTGTGGCTATGCGGTCGCCCTGGCTGTGCTCTGCATCCTGTTGAGCGTGAAGCTGTACGCGCCTTATTGGTAAGCCGGGCGCCGTCACCCGGAAGTCGCTGCCCATTGCCCTTCCCGACCTCGATCGGTCGGCGCACGCTCCGAGTATCGATGCAGGGCCTGCGACCGGATTGCCGGACCAGCAGCGGCTCAGTCTTCGAGGAAGGCTTGCACCTGACGGATGAGCATGGGCGCACGCTTCTCTTCCTATCCCCTGTCCGAATTTTGCCAAACAACCGATCGAGAAGAGATGGCGTCGGTCGGGACGTGGAGGCGCGATGCGCGCCGCTATGGCGTAGCGCATCCGCGATCCGTGTGCCCCGGCGTCGGACGCCGGCGCCTCATCGCGTGTCCGGTCGTGGCGTGGCGGGACGCCAGTGGAGGAGCGGCGCGTCGTCGGCCTCGCGGGCAGGCCGGGGCGGCTCGATGTGGACGCCCTCGAGCGCGAGCATGCGCATCTTGGTCGCCGATCCGCCGGGCGCCGAGAAGCCCCCGATCTTGCCGCCCGCCGCCAGGACGCGGTGGCAGGGGATGATCAGCGGCACCGGATTGCTGGCCATGGCCTGGCCGACATCGCGGGCGCTCTCCGGCCCGGCGCCGAGTTCCTTGGTGAGCGTGCCGTAGGTGGTGGTGCGCCCCCATCCGACCCGTCGCGCCGCCGCGTAGACCTGGCGGAAGAACGGCTCCTGGTCGCCGAGGTCGAGATCGACGCCGGAGAAATCCGTCGCCTCGCCTTCGAAATAGCGCTGCACGGCGGCGATCGCTTCGGCCACGGCCGGGGTGGGCGTGCCGGGCCTCGCGCCGGGGGTGCGGCGCAGCAGTGCCCGCTCCGCCGCCTTGGCGCTCCTGTCCGGCAGCCGCAGACAGGTGATGCCGACGCCATTCCAGGCGATGCCACAGAAGCCGGCGGCGGTCTCGAAGACCAGATAGCTCTCGCTCACAGCCATGGCGTACCCCTTGCGTCTGGCCCCCAGGAAAGTCCCAGGCGCGCAGCGCGGCAACCCGATTCCTGCGCAGGCGGAACCAGCGCCCTCAGGGTGCGGGCGACGGGCGCGGCACCTCCGGGTAGTACTGGGGCGCTTCGCGACGGTCGAACATGCCATAGTCCCGCACGACGCGGACGCGCCGGAGCCTCGCGCCGTCCGGCAACCGTAGCACGGCCTCGAAGGCCAGGGCGGCGGCGGCGTCGCGCCACGACAGGAGCAGGATGACGTCGCCGGGCGTCAGCACGGCATCGAACACGTCCCAGGCGACGAGGCCTGGGGCATCGGGCATGAGGCCGAGCCAGCCGGCGACCTCCTCCGGCCTGCTCGCCTCGACCCATGCGGCCGGCCGGCCGGCGTCGATCAGGGTCACGGTGCGGGCCTCGCCGACCTCGGTCTCGTCGAGGCGCTGCGACGGCAGGGTATGGCCCGCGGGCAGGCGGGAATCGCGCGTCAGCTCGCCGACCCGCAGATGGTAGTCCGCGAAGATCTCGCGCCGGCCCTGCTCCTGCGCCAGGTGGTGCCGCTCCCGCGTGCGCCAGCGCACCACCGACTTCTCGTCGCGCCAGCCCGAGAGCGACAGGAGCCAGCCCGGGCGCGTGAGGCTGCGATAGCGGACGTTATCGACGAAGCCGTCGATCCCCTCCAGCTCGGGCCTGAGCATCCGGGCCATGCCGAGATAGGCCTCCCAGCGGTCCGGCTTCGGCTGCACCTCGAACAGCACGGCGAACATCGATCGCTCCTCCGAGTCGCGCGGCGGCCTTGCCGTGCTCGAGCCGAGCCCGTCAGAACGCCCCGTTCGCTCAGTGGACGTCCTCGACCTGGTCGAGATAGGCGGCGTAGCCCTCCCCCTCCATGTCGTCGCGGTGGATGAAGCGCAGCGATGCGGAGTTGATGCAGTAGCGCAGCCCGCCGTGATCGGCCGGGCCGTCGGGGAAGACGTGCCCGAGATGGCTGTCGCCGTGCGTCGAGCGCACCTCGGTCCGGATCATGCCGTGCGAGTTGTCGCGCCGCTCGTTGACGTTGGCGGGCTCGATCGGCTTGGTGAAGCTCGGCCAGCCGCAATCCGACTCGTACTTGTCGGACGAGGCAAACAGCGGCTCGCCGGACACGATGTCGACATAGATGCCCGGCTCCGCGTTATGCAGGTACTCGCCGCTGCCGGGGCGCTCGGTGCCGTTCAGCTGGGTGACGCGATACTGCTCCGCCGAGAGCTTCGAGACCACCTCGGGGCTCTTCCTGTAACGTGGCATTTCCTCTTCTCCATGCATCGCTGCGGCTGCCGATAGAGACTTACCCCAGCGGCGGTGTTTGGCGAGATGTGGTCGCCGGCGGTCTCGGCAACAAGCAAACGCGATCCGCCAGAAGCAGGCTTTCGCGCGTCAAAGAGCGCGCGCGGTCTCCTGGATCAGCCGCCAGGCCGCCTGGACGTGGTCGCGCGTGGTGCTGCGCTGGCCGATTGCGAAGCGGATCACGTAGCGGCCGCGCACGCGGGTCTGGGTAAGATAGAGGCGGCCGCTGTCGTTGAGCGCGTGCAGCAGGTGCTCGTTGAGCGCGTCGAGGGCTGCCTCGTCGAGGCCAGGTGGGCGATAGCGGAAGGTGAGCAGCGCGAGGTTCGCGGGCGTCGTGAGCTCGAAGTCGGGCGTCGCATCGATCTGCGCGGCGAGGTCGGCGGTCCAGGCGATGTGCGCGCGCAGCATGGCTTTCAGGCGATCGACGCCATAAGAGCGGATCACGAACCACAGCTTCAGCGCGCGAAAGCGCCGCCCGAGCGGCACGCCCCAGTCGCGATAGTCGATCACGTCGGTCTCGCGCGACGCGAGGTAGTGCGGCAGGATCGACAAGGTGCGTACCAGCTCTTCCGGCTGGCGCACGAAGTGCGCCGAGCAGTCGAAGTTCGTCAGCAGCCATTTGTGCGGATTGAGGACGAAGCTGTCGGCCTGCTCGACGCCGTCGATCATCCAGCGCTGCTCCTCGAGCAGCAGGGCGCTGCCGGCCCAGGCGGCGTCGACGTGCAGATAGAGGTTCTCGGCGCGGCAAATCCCGGCGATCTCGCGCAGCGGATCGGCGGCGCCGACGCCGGTCGTGCCCAGGGTCGCGACGACGCCGGCCGGCACGAGGCCCTGCGCCCGATCGTCGCGGACAGCCGCCGCCAGCAGGTCCGGGCGCATGGCGAAGCCTTCGTCGGTCGCGATCGGGCGCAGGCGGGAGCGCCCGAGGCCGGCGATGCCGACGCCCTTCTCGACCGACGAATGCGCCTCCTCCGAGCAGTAGAAGGCGAGCGGCGGGCAGGCGCTGAGCCCCTCCGCGCTGGCGCGCCAGCCGGTGGCGCGCTCGCGCGCGCAGAGGATCGCGCAGAGCGTCGCGCTGGACGCAGTGTCCTGGATCACGCCCGTGAAGCCCTCCGGCAGGCCGATCATCCGGCGCAGCCAGTCGAGCACGCGCGTCTCCATCTCGGTCGCCGCCGGCGAGGTCTGCCACAGCATGCACTGGGCGGCGAGCGTCGCCGTCAGCATCTCGGCGAGCAGCGAGGGCGGGCTGGCATTGGCCGGGAAGTAGGCGAAGAAGCTCGGGTGCTGCCAGTGCGTCATGCCGGGCAGCACGATGCGCTCGAAATCGGCGAAGATGTCGGCGAACGGCTCGGCGGCGGAGGGCGGCACCGCCGGCAGCCGCGCCGCGATCTCGCCGGGCCGCACCTGCGCGCGCACCGGATAGCGTTCGATCTGCGCGAGATAGTCGGCCATCCAGTCGACCAGGCGGTGCGCCTCGCGCCGGAATTCCTCGAGCTCCATGGATCTCCTCCCGCTGCGCGTCGGGCGCGGAATGGCGCGCGCCGGGGCCGTGTTAGCACAGCAGCGCGCGATGCGCGCCCGCCAGGCGATCCGGGTTGCGTCGGGATCGGCGAAGCTCGTTCGTCCTCCGGGCGTCCGGGTTGCCGCGCCGGGCGAACGGATCTCTGCGCGGCGCGCGGGCGTTGCAGATTTTCAGCAGATGGAGGGTGAGGATGGGCGGATATGTCGACGGCTTCGTGCTGCCGGTGCCGAAGAGCAGTCTCGACGCGTATCGCCGCATGGCGGAGACCGCGGGCAAGGTGTGGCGCGAACATGGCGCGCTCGATTACGTCGAGTGCGTCGCCGACGACGTGAAGCCGGGCGAGCTCACGTCGTTCCCGCAGAGCGTCAAGCTCGAGCCGGACGAGACCGTGGTGTTCGCCTGGATCGTCTACGAGTCGCGCGAGCACCGCGACCGGGTCAACGAGCAGGTCATGCAGGACCCGAGGATGAAGGCCTTCGACCCGAAATCCCTGCCGTTCGACGGCAAGCGGATGATCTGGGGCGGCTTCAAGGTGCTCGTGCACGCCTGATCCCGCCGCGCGCCAGGAGGAGCAACGGTGACAAGGCCCTACGTGGTGTACGGCCAGAAGGGAACCGGCTCGGTGCCGGTCGAGGCGACGCTGCTGCTGCTCGGCGAGCCGTACGAGCTGCTGCAGCCGGCGCCGTCCGAGAACCCGGCGGCGGGCGATCTCGACGCCGAGGCGATGGCGCGGGTCAACCCGATGCAGCAGGTCCCGGCCCTCGTGTTGCCGAACGGCGAGCTGATGACCGAGAGCGCCGCGATCCTGATCCATCTCGCCGACAGTCATCCCTCGGCGCGCCTCGCGCCGGCGCCCGACGACCCGCGCCGGCCGGCCTTCCTGCGCTGGATGATCTTCGTCGCCGCGCAGATCTACGGCCAGGTCTGGGCGCGCGACGATCCGGCCCGGCTCGCCGCCGACGAGGCGCACAAGGCGGTGATCCGCGAGCGCACGGCCGAGCGCATGGCCTATTGCTGGCGGGTCATGGACGGCCAGGTGAACCCCGGCCGCTACATCCTCGGCGACGACCTCTCGGTGCTCGACCTCTACGTGACCGTGGTCTCCCACTGGGGGCCGCGCCGGCCGCGGTTCTACCAGGAGGCCCCGAAGATGGCG
>DASUGG010000205.1:0-6873 GCA_036274135.1 Geminicoccaceae bacterium | reverse complement strand
AGGCGCAGCCTGCGGTCGAGCACGACGCGCGCCGGCGAGCGCTCCTCCAGCCCTGGCAGGCGGCAGGTGAGCGACGGATCGTCGGCCAGGGCCGTGCCGCTGCCGATCATGATCGCGTCGTGGCGGGCGCGCAGCAGATGGGCGCGGGCGCGCGCCGGCTCGCCGGTGATCCAGCGGCTGTCGCCGCGCCGGGTGGCGATCCGGCCGTCGAGCGAGGTCGCGAGCTTCAGGGTGACGAGCGGCCGGCCGGCGCGTACGCGCAGGATGAAGCCGGCGTTCAGCGCCTCGGCTGCGGCGCGGCCGACGCCGAGCGCGACCTCGACGCCGGCCTGGCGCAGCTGCTCGATGCCGCGGCCGTCGACCCGCGGGTCGGGATCGAGCGTCGCCGCCACCACCCGGCGCACGCCGGCCTGCAGCAGCGCCATGGTGCAGGGCGGCGTGCGGCCGTAATGGGCGCAGGGCTCGAGGCTGACATAGGCGGTGGCGCCGAGCGCCGCCGCGCCGGCCCGGCGCAGCGCCTCGACCTCGCCGTGCGGCCTGCCGCCGGGCTGGGTCCAGCCGCGGCCGACGATCCGCTCGCCGTGGACCAGCACGCAACCGACCGCCGGGTTCGGCCAGACCGAGCCCAGGCCACGCGCCGCCAGGCGCAGCGCCACGGCCATGAAGTGCCGGTCGCGCTTGCCCTGGCTACTGGGCCGCGACGTCGGCATCCGGCTCTGGCGCGGCCTCCTCGCCCTCGCGCTCCATCTCGAGCCGCGCGATGAAGCGCTCGAAGTCCTTGACGCCGGTGAAGTCGCGGTAGACCGAGGCGAACCGCACGTAGGCGACCTGGTCGAGCTCGGCGAGGCGCGTCATCGCGAGGTCGCCCAGGCGCTTGGCCTCGATGTCGGTCTCGCCGCTGATCTCGACCTCGCGCACGATGCCGTTGACCAGACGCTCGATGCGCTCCTCCTCGATGCCGCGCTTGCGGGTCGCGATCATGATCGAGCGCTTCAGCTTGTCGCGGTCGAACGGCACGCGGCGGCCGTCGCGCTTGATGACCACCAGCTCGCGCAGCTGGATCCGCTCGAAGGTGGTGAAGCGCGCGCCGCAGGCATTGCACTGCCGCCGCCGGCGGACCGCGCCGCCGTCCTCGACGGGGCGCGAGTCCTTGACCTGATTGTCGTCCGAGCCGCAGAACGGACAGCGCATCGCCTAATGCCTTGCCTGCCAGACCGAAGCCTGCGTCGGCTCGGCAAGCGATCGCTCTGCGGATGCGGGCTCTTCCTGTTCGGTGAGCGCCATCACTCCCTGCCCTTTCTGCGCCCGATCACGCCACGCAGCGATCGGGACGACGAGGCCCTCAGCTCTCAGCCTGCTGGATCATACCAGGGATCTTCCCCGCTGCCACATCGGAGGTATCGTCGTGATGCGCCAGGTCACGCCGCGTCGGCCGACCGCACCTGGCGCGCGATCTCGGCGCCCTTGTCCCGCTCCACCATGGCGATCTCGTACTGACCCTGCAGGTCGAGCCAGAACTGCGGGCTGTTGCCGAAATAGCGGCCGAGGCGCACGGCGGTGTCGGCGCTGATCGCACGCCGGCCGTTGAGGATATCGGTGATCCGGCCGGACGGCACCCCGAGGTCGAGAGCCAGCCGGTTGGCGCTGAGACCGCGCGCGACGAGCTCGCGCTTGAGGAGCCGGCCCGGATGAGCTACCGGAGTCATGGTCTACCCCCTGTGATAGTCGACGATCTCGACGTCAAACGCCTCGCCGCGGCGAAACTCGAAACAGATGCGCCACCGGGCATTGACCGTCATCGCCCGCTGCGTTCGACGTTCGCCCTTCAGCTTGTGCAGGCCCACGCTCCTCAGCGGGCTCAGGTCGCTCAGCGCCTTGGCGGCATTCAGCGCCAGCAGCAGATCGATCGCGGCATCGAAGTCCAGCCCGTGGAATTGATTGGGCCTGTCACCCTCCCAGACCTTGCGGCTGGCCGCATTCCGCCAAGAGCGGATCATGGCAAAAACGTACTACGCTCAGCGGCGATCGGCAATCGCCTCTGACGCTCCAGAGGCACGACGATCTCACCGGTCAGATCGCCATCGAGCGCGAGATTGCCAGTAGCTTCTGGCTACCGGACGCCCGTCTGCGCTCCCGGCCGGCGGGTCGCGATCGTCAGCGCTCCGGATAGGCGGGGAAGCGCGCGCACAGATCGCCCACGCGCGCCCGAATCCGGGTCTCGGTGGCGGCGTTGTCGTCCGGCCGCGCCGCCAGGCCGTCGAGCACCTCGACGATCATCCGGCCGATCTCCTGGAACTCGGCGATGCCGAAGCCGCGCGTGGTGCCGGCCGGGCTGCCGAGCCGGATGCCGGACGTCACCGTCGGCTTCTCCGGATCGAACGGGATCGCGTTCTTGTTGCAGGTCATGCCGGCGCGCTCGAGGCTTTGCTCGGCGGCGCGGCCCGTCAGGCGCTTGGGCCGCAGGTCGACCAGCACGAGATGCGTGTCGGTGCCGCCCGAGACCAGCGCGAGCCCGCCCTCGACCAGGGTCTGGCCGAGGGCTCGCGCATTGCTCACCACGTGCCGGCCGTAGATCTTGAAGTCCGGCTGCAGGGCCTCGCCGAACGAGACCGCCTTGGCGGCGATGACGTGCATCAGCGGCCCGCCCTGCAGGCCCGGGAACATCGCCGAGTTGATCTTCTTGGCGAGCTGCTCGTCGTCGGTCAGGATCAGCCCGCCGCGCGGGCCGCGCAGCGTCTTGTGCGTCGTGCTGGTGACGACGTGGGCGTGCGGGAACGGGCTCGGATGCGCGCCGGCGGCGACCAGACCGGCGAAATGCGCCATGTCGACCACGAGATGGGCGCCGACCTCGTCGGCGATCTCGCGAAAGCGCGCGAAGTCGATGATCCGTGGATAGGCCGAGCCGCCGGCGATGAGCATCTTCGGCCGGTGCTCGCGCGCGAGGGCCCGCACCTGGTCGAGATCGATGCGGTGGTCGTCGCGCCGTATGCCGTAGCCGACCGCATGGAACCACTTGCCGGAGAAGTTCGGCTTGGCGCCGTGGGTGAGGTGGCCGCCGGCGTCCAGCGACATGCCGAGCACGGTGTCGCCCGGGCGCAGCAGCGCCATGTAGACGCCGAGATTGGCGGAGGCGCCGCTGTGCGGCTGGACATTGGCGAAGCGGCAGCCGAACAGCTCCTTGGCCCGCTCGATCGCCAGCTGCTCGGCGACGTCGACATATTCGCAGCCGCCGTAGTAGCGCCGCCCGGGATAGCCCTCGGCATATTTGTTGGTCAGCACCGAGCCCTGCGCCTCGAGCACGGCCGGGCTCGTCATGTTCTCCGAGGCGATCAGCTCGATCTGATGGTCCTGGCGATCGCTCTCCTGGCGGATCGCCCGCCAGATCTGCGGGTCCTGCTCGGCCAGCGAGCGCTCGAAAAAGGAATCGGTGGCGCCGTGACGAATCGCAGCTCGGCTCGAAGACATGAAGCGTTCCTCGTCGCGAGGGAAGGAGGTCTCGGGCAGCGTCGGTCGAGTATCATGGCCCCCAGATGGTGTACAGAATCTTCATCCGGAACGCGGTCGGAGGTCGCAGCGCGCCGCTGCGCATCGCGCTGTTGCCGGCGCCCGGGGCCGGTCCTACCATCGCGCGCGCATGCCGCAGGCCGCCACGATCGTCCTGACGCCCGGTGCGCTGACGCAGGACCAGCTGCACGCGCTGATGCTGCGGCCGCATCGCGTGGCGCTGAGCGAAGCCCGCTGGCCGGCGGTCGAGGCGGCGGCGCGTCTGGTGGCGAAGGTCGCGGCCGGCGATGCCGCGGTCTACGGCGTCAACACCGGCTTCGGCAAGCTCGCGAGCGTGCGCATCCCGGCGGATCGGATCGAGGAGCTGCAGCGGCGCCTCGTGCTCTCGCACATGTGCGGCATCGGCCCGCCGCTGCCCGATCCGGTCGTCCGCCTCACCCTGGCGTTGAAGGCCGCGAGCCTGGCGCGCGGCCATTCCGGCGTGCGCCGTGCCACCATCGATCTGCTGCTGGCGCTGCTCGAGCACGACGCCCTGCCGGTGATCCCGGCCAAGGGCTCGGTCGGCGCCTCGGGCGATCTGGCACCGCTCGCCCATCTCGCCGGCTGCCTGATCGGCGAGGGCGAGGTCCGGCTCGGAGGTAAGGTGGTCGCAGCCGGCGAGGCGCTGCGCGCGATCGGCGCCGCGCCGCTGACGCTCGCCGCCAAGGAGGGCCTGGCGCTGATCAACGGCACCCAGGTCTCCAACGCGCTGGCGCTCGTCGGCCTGTTTCGGGCGCGCGCCGTGCTCGACGCCGCGCTGGTCGCGGGCGCGATGAGCGTCGATGCGGCGCTCGGCAGCGATGCGCCGTTCGATGCGCGGCTGCTGGCGGTGCGCAACCAGCCGGGCCAGGCCGAGGTCGCCGCGCGCCTCGCGGCCCTCCTCGCAGGCAGCGAGATCCGCGCCTCGCATCGCGAGGGCGACGACCGCGTGCAGGACCCCTACAGCCTGCGCTGCCAGCCGCAGGTGATGGGGCCGTGCCTGGAGCTGCTCGACGCCGCGGCGGCGACGCTGGAGCGCGAGGCGAACGGCGTCTCCGACAATCCCCTGGTGTTCGCCGACGACGAGCTGCTGATCTCGGGCGGCAGCTTCCACGGCGAGGCGGTGGCGTTCGCGGCCGACCAGATCGCGCTGGCGCTGGCCGAGATCGGCAGCCTGTCGGAGCGTCGCATCGCGCTGCTGACCGATCCGAACCTGAGCCGGCTGCCGGCGTTCCTGAGCCCGGCGCCGGGGCTGAACTCCGGCTTCATGCTGGCGCACATCTCGGCCGCGGCGCTGGCGAGCGAGAACCAGCACCTGGCGCATCCGGCCTCGGTCGACAGCCGGCCGACCTCCGCCAATCAGGAGGACCACGCCAGCATGGCCACCTTCGCGGCGCGCCGCCTGCTCGAGATGACCGACAACGCCGCCGCCATTCTGGCGGTCGAACTGCTGGCCGCGGCGCAGGGCATCGAGCTGCGCCGGCCGCTGCAGACCAGCGCGGCGCTGCAGGCGCTGGTCGCCGAGGTGCGCCGGCACAGCGCCTTTCTCGACGACGACCGGCCGCTGCATCGCGACATCGCGGCGCTCGCCGGGCTCGTGCTGCGCGGCGGCTTCGCGCCGGCTATGCGCGCGCCCGGCGCAACCGGAACAGGGTGATCTCGGGCGGCGCGAACAGGCGCAGCGGCAGCGAGCCGGCGACGCCGGCGCCCAGGCTGGTGTAGCCGATCATCTGCCGGCGCCGCCACAGGCCGCGGCCCAGCCCCCGCTCCTTGTGCAGATGCTGCACGATCGGCCGGCCGCCGGGCAGGCAGATCTGGCCGCCATGCGTATGGCCGCAGAGATAGAGGGCGCAGCCGAGCCGCGCCGCCGCCTCGGCGAGATCGGGGGTGTGCACCAGCATGATGCGGAACGGCGCCGGCGGGCCCGCGTCGGCCGCCGGCCCGCCCCGCTCCGCCAGCGCCTCGGCGAAGCGCCGGCTCGATGCCGTGTAGAAGCGGTAGGGGTCGTCGAAGCCGAGCAGCGCGATGGCCTCGCCGCCGCGCCCGACCTCGACCTGCTCGTTGGTCAGCACGCGCACGCCGAGGTCCTCGAGCGGCTCGACCATCTCGTGCGTGTCGTGATTGCCGAGCACGGCGAGGCTGCCGTCGGCGGCGCCGACCTCCTCGACGATCTTGGCCATCGGCGCGAGGATCGAGCGCTGCGTGAAGCCGCCGGTCTCGGCGGCGCGGTAGTCGCCGGTGAACACGCAGAGATCGGCCGACAGGCCCGCGATGCGCGCGCGGATCGCGTCGGCGATGCCGTCGATCGCGTCGAAGTGCGGATCGGAGATGTGCAGGATGCGGTAGCCTTCGAAGGCCGCCGGCAGGCCCGCGAAGGCGAGGTCGATCTCGTTGCGCCGCATTTCCAGCGAGAAGCGTGCGAGGCCCGGCAGCAGGCCGGCGGCGGTGAGGCCGTCGCGCACCAGCTCGCAACCGCGCTTGAGCGGCGAGAACGGCGGCATCGGCCGCTCGCCCCAGGGCGTGTGCAGCACGCGGGTCTGCTCGATCCTGGCGCGCTGCAGGCGCCAGTCGGCACGATGGCGGAGGTCCGGCTGGGGCCAAAGCGTCCGCCGCGCGCGCCCGGCCGCCTGCTCCGGCAGGACGCTTCCGGAATCGGCCCGGACGTCGAGCAGTGCGCTCCGCAAAACCTTCGCCTCCAGCATCGGATCGGCCAGGCGCCGCACGCCGCTACGATCGGCGAAGCCGGCAAAGTCCGCAAGGGACCGCATGGCTCACGCCGCGCCTTTGCCGGGGAGTGTGGCGCGCGCGCCGGCGCGGCGCCGTACGCCGGCCCGAATGTGCGGCCGAGAAGTGTCGGAATTGCTAAGCGCGGCGCCTCGCTCTCGCGCCGCGCGGAAAGTCGCGGCGCCGGCCGGGCGTGCCGGCGCGCCGGGCTCAGCCGGGGGTCGGCGACAGCACGTAGGGCGGCCCGCAATTGTGCGCGACGCCGCTGCCGAGATAGTCGTAGCCATCGCCGTACGGATCGACGCCGAGCGCGAGGATGCCGGCCGCGGGGGCGGCGACGGCGAGCGTGACCGCGCAGGTGGCGGCCTTGAAGGCCAGCAGGAACGGCGTGCCGACGACGGCCACCACCGTGTTGCCGGTCGGCGACTCCGCGACCGGCGGCGCGGTCGAGCTGGCGCAGCCGCCGAGCGCGACGGCGAGCAAGATGGCGAGCGCTTTGATCCGCATGGTGCGACATCCCTCGTGGTCGATCGCCGGCCTCGTGATCGCCGGTGATGGCCGGCCCGCAAGGGCGCGCGCACGTCGCAGGCCAGACCGCATGCGATCCGGCCGGTCGACGGGCGACCG
>DASUGG010000204.1:0-6647 GCA_036274135.1 Geminicoccaceae bacterium | reverse complement strand
CGGCGACGACCCGCGCTTCGAGGGCTGCGATCTCGCCGGCATCAGCCTCGACATCGAGGCCGCGCGCGCGGCCTGCGAGGCCTATCGTCCCGTGCTCGACCGGCTCCTGCAGGAGAGCTGGAACGCCAAGCTGCTGTCGATCGTCACGTCGCCGCCGCAGGTGATCTGGTGCAAGCCGGAGATAGCGGGGCTCGCCGATCTGCGGGGCAAGAAGGTCCGCGTCTTCAACAAGTCCATGACCGAGTTCCTGGAGGGCGTCGGCGCCGAGCCGGTCACCATCAACTTCGCCGAGGTCGTGCCGGCCCTGGAGCGCGGCGTGGTCGACTGCGCCGTGACCGGCTCGCTGACGGGCAACACGGCTGGCTGGCCCGAGGTCACCGACTACATCTATCCGCTGTACATGGGCTGGGCGATCATCGTCCACCTGGCCAATCTCGACTCGTGGAACCGGCTCGACCCCGCGGTGCAGGCGTTCCTGCTCGAGCAGCACGCCGCGTTCGAGGACAAGTACTGGGAGACCATGGGCCAGGCCATCGTCGAGGCCGACAACTGCAATTTCGGCAAGGACACCTGCACGGTCGGCAAGCCTGCCGACATGACCCTGGTGTCGGTGACCGAGCAGGACCGGGCGCTGCGCAAGCAGATCATCGAGGACGCGGTTCTGCCCGACTGGGTGGCGAGGGCCGGGGGCGATGCCGCGCAGGCGTGGAACGAGACCGTCGGCCAGGTCGTCGGGATGACGGCGCCGACCGACTGATCGCGCCAGCGACCGCCGGCGCCGAGCCGCCGCACGCCGCCTCGGGGGACGTCTGCGCATGGACCGCCTCCTGCAGATCGCCCACGCGGTCGCACGCGTTGGCGCGTGGTGCGGCGGCGCACTGATTCTCGCGGCCGCCGTCCTCGTCGCCGTCGACGTCGTCATTCGCAACCTGTTCGTCGTGACGTTCGGCGGCTCTGACGAGCTCGCCGGCTATGCGCTGGCGGTCGGCAGCGCCTGGGCGCTGGCGTTCGCGCTGCTGGAGCGCGCCCACGTCCGGATCGACGTGCTCTACCAGAGCCTGCCGGTGCGGGCCGCCGCCCTGGTGGACATCCTGTGCCTTTCGGCCTTCACGCTGTTCGTCGTCCTGCTGACGCGGCACGGCTATGGCGTGCTCATGCAGTCGCTGACGGCCGACACCCACTCCATGTCCGCGTTGGCCGTCCGCCTCGCCATCCCGCAGGCGATGTGGGTCCTGGGGCTGGCGCTGTTCGTGGCGGTGGCTCTTCTCTTGCTGCTGCGCGCCGCGCTCGCCTTGCTGGCGGGCGACGCCTGGACGGTCGTGCGGCTGCTCGGGTCGCGCTCGGCGACGGAGGAGGTCGAGCAGGAGCTCGACCAAGCCGGCAGCGGCCGGAGCGCCTGATGGTCGCGACCGCCTTTCTCCTCCTGATCGCGCTACTGGCGCTCTCGGTGCCGGTGGCGGCGAGCCTCGGCGTGCTCGGTCTGCTGCTCAGCGAGATCTATTCGCCCGTCCCCTTGAGCCTGGCGATGGGCGAGGTGGCCTGGGGCGCGTCGACGTCGTTCATCCTGGTCGCGGTGCCGTTCTTCGTCCTGCTCGGCGAAATTCTCCTCCGCTCCGGCATCGCCGAGCGGATGTACGCCGCGATGGCGCAATGGGTGTCGTGGCTGCCCGGCGGCCTGATGCACGCGAACGTCGGGGCATGCTCGCTGTTCGCCGCCACCTGCGGCTCCAGCGTCGCCACCGCCGCGACCATCGGCACCGTTGCGGTCAACCTGATCGAGAGAAACCGCTACAACGAGCGCCTCTTCCTCGGCTCGCTGGCGGCCGGCGGGACGCTCGGCATCCTGATCCCGCCATCGATCAACCTCATCGTCTACGGCGTCCTGACCGAGACCTCGATCCCCAAGCTGTTCCTGGCCGGGGTGATTCCGGGCCTGGTTCTGGCCGCCGCCTTCATGCTGACGATCCTGATCGCCTGCCTGATCCGTCCGGCTTGGGGCGGGCGTCGGATCGAGACCAGTTGGCCGGCGCGGCTGCGCAGCCTGCCCGACCTGGTGCCGCCGCTCGCCATCTTCGTCATCGTGATCGGCTCGATCTACGCCGGCTGGGCGACGCCGACCGAGTCGGCGGCGCTCGGGGTCGTCGCCGCCCTCGTCCTCGCGGCCTGCCGCCGGCGCCTGACCCTGCAACTGCTGCGCCAGGCGATCGAGGGCACGATGATCACCACGGCGATGATCATCGCCATCCTGATCGGCGCCTACTTCCTCAATTTCGTCATCGCCGTGATCGGGCTGACGGCGCAGGTCAGCCGGTTCGTCACCGGGCTCGGCCTGTCGCCTCCCGAGACCCTGTTCGCCGTGATCGTCTTCTACCTGATCCTCGGCATGTTCATGGAGACGCTCTCGATGATGGTGGCGACCGTGCCGATCATCGTGCCTTTGGTGATCGGCATGGGCTACGATCCGATCTGGTTCGGCGTCGTCATCGTCCTGCTGATCGAGACCGCGATGATCACGCCGCCGGTCGGCATCAACCTCTTCGTCGTGCAGGGGGTGCGGGGACGCGGCGAGATCCGCGATGTGATCATCGGCGCCGCGCCGTTCGTGATCGCCCTCCTGGCCGTGCTCGGGCTGATCGTCCTCCTGCCTGGGCTCGCGACCTGGCTGCCGATGGTCGCCAGCGGCTGACGTCGCCGGCCGGCGGCCCCGGATCGCGGCTTATGGCGGCAAGGGCCGGCGATCAGCGCGGGCGTTTCGATCCTGCCTTGCCGACCCTGTCGACCAGCCCGGCGACGCCGTCGATCAGCTTCCGCCACCAGCCGGCTGCCGCGTCAGCGCTCGCCACCGTGCGCCTGCTGTCCTGCCGGCGCCGCCAGGGCGAGCGCGCCTCGCGCGCCTCGGGCGGACGGCGCAGCGGGTTGCCCCGTGCGGCTTTGGCGGTGCGCAGCGGGTGGCTCGCCGGCACGTCGTAGGGCAGGGCGAACGAGAACCCGGCATCCGGGCGCGCGATACGATAGAACACCGGTGCATTGCGCCGGGTGCCCGCCTTGCGCCGCTCGATCTGCGGGAACTCCTCGAGCCGGATGCGCTCGGCGGCGGCCGAGAAGCCGGCCTTGCGCGCTTGGTTGGCCCGGAGATAAGCCAGGTAGGGATGATCGGGATGGGCGCTGACCGTACGCTCGAAGGCGTCCTTCGCCGCCACCCAGTCCTCGCGGCCGAGCTCCTGCACCACCTCGAGAAAGCGCCGGGCGAAGTCCCTGGTCTGCGCGGCGACCGTGCTCGCCATCGTGATCTCCGTGAGCGATCGCGCCAGTCGGAGAGGCATGAGCGAACGAGTATAGAGAACCTTACTTAAGGCCGCGTAAGCCGGTTTCTCGAGGGGCACGCCGCGCGATCG
The DNA here is from genome assembly GCA_036274135.1 of Geminicoccaceae bacterium. GTDB lineage: Bacteria > Pseudomonadota > Alphaproteobacteria > Geminicoccales > Geminicoccaceae > DASUGG01. The sequence continues at coordinate 3,252 of DASUGG010000204.1, read as the reverse complement.
GGCGCGGGCGCGCCGTCCCGCTCGGCGAGCAGCCAGGCCGCCGCGCGCCACAGCCGGAAGCCGTCAACCAGGCTCGCGGGGCTGAGCTCGACATGCGCCAGGCTGCCGACCAGGTAGAGCGTCGCGTCGGGCGCGGCGGCGGCCAGCGCCACGCTCTCGGTCGACGGGATGATCGGATCGTCGCGGCCGTGCACGAGCAGCAGCCGGGCGTCGAGCTGCGACAGATCGCGGCGCGCGAGGTCGAGGGCGGCGAGGTCGGCGCGCACCGCCTCGGGCAGACCGTCGATCAGCGCCGGCACGTGCTCCGGATCGCGGTTGTCCAGAAGCGCCGTCACCGCCCGGCCCTGCGGCCCGAGGCCGGCCTCGAGGTCCGCGACCCCGGCGTTGAGGTCCTTGAGCTTGCGCTCGGCCATCGCGGCGAGCCTGGCGCGATCGCTGGGGTCGTCCAGCCTCTCCGCGTTTGCGGCGACGAACACCCATTTGCCGTAGGCGTTCGGCTCGGCGTGCCGCCAGGGCTGCTCCGGCCCCGGTCGGAAATAGCCGGTGGTGAAGAAGGTCACCACCGCCTCCAGGTCGTAATAGCCGCCGATCGCGACCAGGAAGCGTACCCGCGGGCCGGCGTCCGGGCGGAGCGCCGCGAGGATCGCAGGGCCTGCGGCATAGGAGATCGCCACCACGCCGACCGACCGTCCGTCGGAAGGCCCGCAGGCGGCGAGCCAGGCGATCGCCGCCGCGACCGCCCGGGCATCCTCCGGGCTCACCTTCTGCCCGCGAAGGTTGGCGATGTCCGGCACAAGCACGGCGAAACGGGCGCGCACGAGCGTCTGCGCGAAATTGATGAGGCGCGGATCGTCCTTGCCCTCGGGCACGACGCCCGGCACCAGCACGAGGGCGGCTGCGGCATCGGCCGGCCAGTAGAGATCGCCGGCCGCGATGCCGGAGCCGGGCGGCAGGATCACGGGCGTCGGCGCGACGTCCCCTGCGCCCGCCGACCCCGGCCGCGACAGGTCCGCCAGGATCCGCACCGCCTCGATGCCGCGCGAGGGCGAGCAGGCGGCGCACAGCAGGACGGCCAGCAGGACGAGCCGAGCGCATTGCCACCGCATGCGCTATCATCGGCGACCTCGCGATGATCTGCCAGGCGGGCACGCAACATGAACGGGAGCAGCGGGTGACGAGAACATCGGAAGTCGCGGCGCAAAGGATCGTCATCGCGCATCGCGGCGCCTCGGGCTATCTGCCGGAGCACACCCTGGCGGCCAAGGCGGTGGCGCATGCCATGGGCGCCGACTACCTCGAGCAGGACGTCGTGCTCAGCAAGGACGGCGTGCCGATCGTGCTGCACGACGTCCAGATCGACACCGTCACCGACGTGGCGGAACTGTTTCCCGGCCGCGCCCGCACCGACGGCCGCTACTACGCGATCGACTTCACGGTCGACGAGCTGAAGGCGCTGACCGTCATGGAGCGCGCCGACGCGACGGGCCGGCAGGCCTTCCCGGGCCGCTTCCCGCGCGGCGCGTCGAGCTTCAAGATCCCGACGCTGGCGGAGGAGATCGAGCTCGTGCAGGGGCTGAACCTGAGCACCGGCCGTGAGGCCGGCATCTATCCCGAGATCAAGGCGCCCGCCTGGCACCTTGCGCAGGGCCACGACCTCTCGGCGGTCGTGCTGGGCGTGCTCGCCGACTACGGTTACGGCGGCCCCGACGATCCGGTCTATGTGCAGTGCTTCGACTGGAACGAGACGCGGCGGATCCGCGACGAGCTGGGTTGGCGCGGCCGGTTGATCCAGCTCTTGGGCGAGAACGCCTGGAACGAGGCGCCGGGCGTCGACTACGACGCCCTGAGGGCCAGCGACGGGCTCGTCGGGATCGCCGAGGTCGCCGACGGCATCGGCCCCTGGATGCGCCACGTCGTGACCGGCGTCGATGCCGCCGGCAAGTCGGTCGTGACCGATCTGGTCGCGAACGCGCACGCCCTGCGGCTCGCGGTGCACCCCTACACCTTTCGCGCCGACGAGTTGCCGGACTACGCGGAAAGCCTCGAGGACGCGCTGCGGATCTTCCTGATCGACGCCGGCGTCGACGGCGTGTTCACCGACTTTCCCGACCGCGCAGTGGCGTTCCTGCGGGGCGAGCCCAGAGCCGATCCTGCGCGACTGTAGCGAGGCGCCGGGCTGCGTCGTCACGCCGCTAGCCGAGGGGCTCGACCCACTTCGGCCGGGTGCGACGCCGATCGGCGCGCGCGGCGGCTGCAGCCGGTCCCGCAGCCCGCGGCGGCGGCGACGGCCAAGAGAGCTTCACGCATCGACGCAGCAGCCCGCCGGTCTTCCGAGATGGCCCAGGACCAGGCCAGCCTGGCGCCTGGTCTCGGAAGAACAGGGCGCTGGAGCGCCAGGTCCAGCTCTCCAGGCCGAGCACGTCTCGGTAAAAGGCCCGGTCCGCCCGGTTCAGCCTGGCGAGGCTGGATTCCTTGACGGCGCGGCGGCTGGCGAATCCTGCACGGGCTCGCTCGCGCCACTCCGATCCACGGCTGCACCAGGATGCAATCCCCGCGCTGCCGCGCCATCCAGCGGATCAGCGGCGCGAGCGAGCCCGTGCAGATCGTGTCGGCGTGCTGCGCGCGAGCCCTTCCCCCGGGATGATGACGATCGGTACGTCGGGATTGAGCTGCCGGATGCTGCGGACGAGCACGGTCGACATATGCAGGTCGCCCGGATATGTGAGAATGTAGACTGCGAAGTCCGCGGCTCGGCCAATCTTCGCCATCCTGATCTCTCGTCGAGATACGACTGGACGCGAGAGGACGTTCTTTAATGCGGCAGCGCCGGGGCCGACGGTCGCGAGTAGAGGTCGTCGAATACCCCGGCGTATCACGGTGCATCAACGATATTCAGGGATGGATAATTTGAGATGGGTCTGTCTCCTCGCATTTATCAACTAAGAGTAGCGCCTTCCGGCTGCCACGAGTTCCGGACGGCCCGGCATGGGCGCTGTCCCCGCCACGCGTCAACTCCAATGAAACGCGCGTGAACAGACGGCCCGTGGCGCAGGCACATTGGCGGTGGCGCCGCGTCGCGCGGATGCCGGCGGGCGTCCGTGGCATGGTAAATCGTGTTGCCGCGGCGATCAGCATCGGCGACATCGCCACACTGACGACGATCTATATGGATCGCGAAGTTGATGTATAGTGCAGGCAAGCGACATAGGGATCATTTGGTGCGGCAAAAAGGAAGCGCGGGAGGCGCCGCGG
>DASUGG010000203.1:0-2305 GCA_036274135.1 Geminicoccaceae bacterium | reverse complement strand
ACGGTGCGCGACCTGATGCGCCGCTTCCTCGCCCGCGAAGGCTTTGACGTGGTCACCGCGAAGGACGGTCGCGAGGGCCTGGAGCTGGCGCGCCAGCTCCACCCGGCCCTGATCACGCTGGACGTGCTGATGCCGGAGCTGGACGGCTGGAGCGTGCTGCAGGCGCTCAAAGACGATCCCGAGCTGGCCGCGATCCCGGTGCTGATGCTCACCATCGTCGACGAGAAGCACAAGGGCTACGCGCTCGGCGCTACCGACTACATGACCAAGCCGCTCGACCGCGACCGGCTGCGCGCCCTGCTCGCGAAATACGGCACGGCAGGCGGCAAGCGCATCCTGGTGGTGGACGACGATGCCGAGCATCGCCGTCGGCTGACGCAGGTCCTGGAGGGCGAGGGCTGGCAGGTGACCGAGGCCGAGAACGGCCGGGTCGCGCTCGAGCGTCTTGCCGACCTGATCCCGGACCTGATCGTGCTCGACCTGATGATGCCGCAGATGGACGGCTTCGAGTTCCTGAGCGAGCTGCGGCGCGACCAGGCGCTGCGCGATGTGCCGGTGGTGGTGATCACGGCGGCCGATCTCACCGACGAGGACCGCGAGCGCCTGAACGGCGGCGTCGAGCGGATCCTGCAGCGGTCGGAATTCCAGCCCGACGATCTGTTGACCGAGGTGCGGGAGCTGGTCAAGAAGGCCTTCGACCGCGCCCGCAAGCTCGAGAGCCCGCAAGATGCCTAGGATCCTCTACGTCGAAGACAACGAGGACAACATCTACATGCTGGTGCGGCGGCTCGAGCGGCAGGGCTTCGAGGTCCTGACCGCGCGTGACGGCGAGCAGGGCGTGGCGGTGGCGCAGCGCGAGCGGCCCGACCTGATCGTGATGGACCTGAACATGCCGGTGCTGGACGGCTGGGAGGCCACCCGGCGGCTCAAGGCCGCGCCGGAGACGCGGGCGATCCCGGTCATCGCGCTTTCGGCGCACGCGATGACCGGCGACCGCGAGCGGGCGCTCGAGGCCGGCTGCGACGAGTACGACATCAAGCCGGTGCGCATGGACAGCCTGATGGCCAAGATCCGCGCCCTGCTGCCGGAGGCGCCGGCGCCGTGAGCGAGCCCGCCGCCGAGCCGGCGATCCTGGTCGTCGACGACAATGACGACAACCGCTACACGCTGACCCGGCGGCTGCGGCGGCAGGGCTTCAACGCCCTGACCGAGGCCGCGTCGGGCCGGCAGGCGCTGGAGGAGCTGGCCGGGCAGCCTTTCGATCTCGTGCTGCTCGACGTCATGATGCCGGAGATGAACGGCTACGAGGTGCTCGAGCGCCTGAAAGCCGACGAGAAGCTGCGGCACATCCCGGTGATCATGATCTCGGCGCTTTCGGAACTCGACAGCGTGGTGCGCTGCATCGAGCTCGGCGCCGAGGACTACCTGCCGAAGCCGTTCAACACGGTACTGCTGAACGCCCGCATCGGCGCGTCGCTCGAGCGCAAGCGCCTGCACGACCGCGAGCGCGCCCATCTGGCGGAAATCGACCGGCAGCGGCAGCGCGCCGACGAACTGCTGCACGCCATGCTGCCGGGGCCGGCCGTGGAGGAGCTCAAGGCCAGCGACCGCGTCGAGCCACGCCGCTTCAACGACGTCGCCGTCCTGTTCGCCGACGTAGTCGACTTCACGCGCTACTGCGACCGCAACCCGCCCGAGCTCGTGGTCGCCAATCTCGACCATCTGGCGAGCACCTTCGAGGACATCACGAGCGCGCACGGCCTGGAGAAGATCAAGACGGTCGGCGACGCCTTCATGGCCACCGCCAACCTGCTCGACCCGCACGCCGATCCGGTGATGGCGAGCCTGCGGGCCGCGTTCGACCTGGCCGAGGCGGCCCGCCGCGCGCCGGCCGGCTGGCGGATGCGCAGCGGCATCCACATCGGCCCGGTGGTCGCCGGCGTGGTCGGCTCGCGCAAGTTCAGCTTCGATCTCTGGGGCGATACGGTCAATCTGGCGCAGCGGCTGTCGTCGCTTGGCAGCGAGCCGGCGGTGCACCTCTCGGCGGCCGCCTGGGCGCGGGTCGCCGAGCGCGCCAGCGGCGATTCGCTGGGCGAACTGGATGTCAAGGGCAAGGGCAATGTCGAGGTCGTGCGCTGCCGTGCGATCCATGGCTGAGGCGTCTGTGGCTACGACGCGAGGGGCTCGCCGCGGCCGCGGGCCAGCCTATATCATCGATGCGGCGGCCCTGCTCGCTGGCCGGGCCGCAAGGAGCGCCCGATGCCGGTGACCGCCCGTTTCCTGGTCGCCTGCGCGACGCTGGCCG
>DASUGG010000202.1:0-3035 GCA_036274135.1 Geminicoccaceae bacterium | reverse complement strand
GGTCCCGACGAGCGGCTGCGGCTGACCGAGAACGCCCAGCCGGCGCTCATGGCGACCTCGCTGGCGGCGCTGCGCGTCCTCGAGGCCAGGAGCGGTCGGAGCGTCGCGGAGCTCTGCCGCTTCGTCGCCGGCCATTCGCTGGGCGAGTACTCGGCGCTGGCGGCCGCGGGCAGCCTGTCGATCACCGAGGCGGCGCGGCTGCTCCGCCTGCGCGGCCAGGCCATGCAGGCGGCGGTGCCGGTCGGCGAAGGCGCCATGGCCGCCGTGCTCGGTCTCGATCTCGCCGAGGTCGAGGTCGTCGCGGCCGAAGCCGAAGAGGCCGGCGTCTGCGAGGTCGGCAACGACAACGCCCCGGGCCAGGCCGTCGTCAGCGGCGCGCGCGTCGCGATCGAACGGGCAGTCGAAATCGCCAAGGCGAAGGGCGCCGCCCGCAGCATGATGTTGCCGGTGAGCGCGCCGTTTCATTGCCGCCTGATGGCGCCGGCCGCGGCGGCGGTGGAGGCGGCGCTGGCCGAGATCGAGCTGCGCGAGCCGGTCGTGCCGGTGGTTGCCAACGTGACCGCGGCGCCGGAGCGCGATCCCGCGATCCTGGCCCGCCTGCTGGTCCGGCAGGTCACCGCCCGGGTGCGCTGGCGCGAAAGCCTGCTGGCGTTGGCCGGGCACGGCATCGGGACGACCGTCGAGGTCGGCTCGCGGCGCGTCCTCTCGGGCCTCGCCAAGCGTACCCTTGAGAGCGCCGTGACGGCCGCGCTCGGCACGCCGGACGAGGTCGACGCCTATGTGGCGTCGCTGGCGCCGGCAGATCCGCGCCGCGCCGCCGCCGGCTGAGCGATGCCCAGAGCGTCCGGCGGCGGCCTGCGACAGCCCCTCCCGAGGAGCGTGGCATGTTCGATCTGAGCGAACGCACGGCCCTGGTCACCGGCGCATCCGGCGGCATCGGCGGCGCGATCGCGCGGCAGCTGCACCGGCAGGGCGCGAAGGTCGTGCGGACCGGCCGCCGCCGCGACGCGCTCGACCCGCTCGCCGCCGAGCTCGGCGAGCGGGTGGCCGTCGAGCCCGCCGATCTCGCGTCGCCCGGCGCCGCGGAGCGGCTGATCGAACTGGTCGAGCGGGATGGCGGCCTCGACATCCTGGTCAACAATGCCGGCCTGACCCGCGACAATCTCGCGCTGCGCCTCAAGGACGACGACTGGCAGACGGTGCTCGACGTGAACCTGTCGGCCGGCTTCCGGCTGATCCGCAGCAGCCTGCGCGGCATGATGCGGCGCCGCTTCGGCCGGATCGTGAGCATCACCTCGGTGGTCGCGGTGACCGGCAATCCCGGCCAGGCCAACTACGCCGCCGCCAAGGCCGGCCTGATCGGCATGAGCAAGGCGCTCGCCGCCGAGGTCGCGAGCCGCGGCATCACCGTGAACTGCGTCGCGCCCGGCATGATCGGGACGGCGATGACGGATGCGTTGAGCGAGGCGCAGCGGCAGTCGCTGCTCGGTCGGATCCCTGCGGGCCATCTCGGCAGCGGCGCCGACGTGGCCGCGGCCGTGGTCTATCTGGCCAGCGTGGAGGCCGCCTATGTCACGGGCCAGACCTTGCATGTCAACGGCGGGATGGCCATGGTCTAGCCGTGCTTGCGCGCGATTCCAGAGCCGTGCTAACGCCTAGTCAACCTTCGCGATCCTGTGTTACCAACGAGGGCCGCAGCAGGGTCTTGCTGCTGGCGACGTGCCGCGATAACCGTCCGAGCCCAGGTACAGCAATCGAGGAAGCCTGCAAATGAGTGACACCGCTGAGCGCGTCAAGAAGATCGTCGTCGAGCATCTGGGCGTCGACGAGGGCAAGGTGACGGACAATGCCAGCTTCGTCGATGATCTGGGGGCCGACAGTCTCGACACGGTCGAGCTGGTGATGGCGTTCGAGGAGGAGTTCGGCTGCGAGATCCCGGACGAGGCGGCCGAGAAGATCCTGACCATCAAGGATGCCATCAACTATATCGAGGAACACAGCTAGGCCGAGGCGCGGCGCCGCGCCTCGGATTTCGGCTGGAGCATGTCGGGCCGAACGCTGTTGGATTTGGCACGGGCTTATTTGGGTCTGCGATGAGACGCGTCGTGATCACCGGCCTCGGCTTGGTCACGCCGCTCGGCTGCGGCGTCGAGCACGTCTGGCGGCGTCTGATCCGTGGTGAGAGCGGCATCCGCCGGATCACGAAGTTTGCCATCGACGATCTGCCGGCCAAGATCGCCGGCGAGGTGCCCACCGAAGGCGACGGCGCCTTCCGCGTCGAGGAGGTCGTCGAGCCCAAGGATGTGCGCAAGAACGACCCCTTCATCCTGTACGGGATCGCGGCCGCGCGCGAGGCGATCGAGGATGCCGGCTGGCGGCCGCAGGACGATCGCGAGCGGGAGCGCACCGGCGTCCTGATCGGCTCCGGCATCGGCGGTCTCGGCACGATTGCCGATACCGCGGTGGAGCTCGAGCAGCGCGGGCCGCGCCGGGTCAGTCCGTTCTTCATTCCGGCGAGCCTGATCAACCTCGTCAGCGGCCAGGTTTCGATCCGCTTCGGCTTCAAGGGCCCCAACCACTCGGTGGTGACCGCCTGCTCGACCGGCGCGCACGCGATCGGCGACGCCAGCCGGCTGATCGCGCTGGGCGATGCCGACGTGATGGTCGCCGGCGGCGCGGAGGCGGCGGTCTGCCGGATCGGCGTCGCGGGATTCGCCGCGGCGCGGGCGCTTTCCACCCATTTCAACGACACCCCCGAGCGCGCCTCGCGACCCTGGGACGAGGATCGCGACGGCTTCGTCATGGGCGAGGGGGCGGGCATCGTGGTGCTCGAGGAGCTCGAGCACGCCCGTGCGCGCGGCGTCCGGATCTATGGTGAGGTGGTCGGCTACGGCCTTTCCGGCGACGCCTACCACATCACCGCGCCGAGCCCCGACGGCGACGGCGGTTACCGCTCGATGAAGGCGGCGCTGCAGCGGGCCGGCATGCAGCCCGACCAGATCGACTACATCAACGCGCACGGTACCTCGACGCCG
>DASUGG010000201.1:0-5796 GCA_036274135.1 Geminicoccaceae bacterium | reverse complement strand
TCCGCTCGGCGGCGGCGCGATGCAGCAGGCCCTGCAGCTGGCCGCGATGGATCGAGAACTGCGGCCAGGCATAGCCGGCATCGAGGCCGCGCGGCTCGCTCCAGATGCGCTGGCCGAAGCGGTTGCAGTAGATCAGCTCCTTGGTCCTGACCCCGGTTGCGTCCAGGCGTTGTAGCAGACCCAGCCCGGCGAGCTCCTTGACCGCGTGCGGCAACAGGTTGATGCCGACGCCGAGCTCGCGTATCGCGTCGGCCTGCTCGAAGACCTCGACCTCGACGCCGCGCTGGTGGAGGCAAAGCGCCGCGCTGAGGCCGCCGATGCCGCCGCCGATGACGAGCGCTTTCATGGCCCTCCCCGCTCGTTCGCCCACGATCAACTCCCAGTATCGGACCCTGCCGACGGTGGCGCAACCGGGCGGCCGCGCCGCCGATTGACGCGCTCGCGGCGGCATGATCGTCTGCCGCCGAGGTGAGCAGCGGCGGCGCATGATCGAGGTCGAATCCCTGGACGTCCGCTTCGGCGCGTTCCACGCGGTGCGCGACGTGTCGTTCCGCGTGCCGGCGGGCGAGGCCTTCGGCCTGGTCGGCGAGTCCGGCTCCGGCAAGACCACCGTGCTCAAGGCGATCGCCGGCCTGATCGGCGACTCGGGCGGCCGCATCACGGTCGACGGCGAGACCCTCGGGACCCGCCGCAGCCCGGCCTTCTGCCGCAAGGTCCAGATGATCTTCCAGGACCCCTACGGCTCCCTGCACCCGCGCCACACGGTGGACCGCACGCTTTCCGAGCCGCTCGCGATCCACGGCCTCGGCGATGTCGCCGGCCGGGTCGAGCGGACGCTGCGCGCCGTCGGGCTTGGTTCGGGCTTCCGTTATCGCTACCCGCACCAGCTCTCGGGCGGCCAGCGCCAGCGCATCGCGATCGCGCGGGCGCTGATGCTCGAGCCGAAGATCCTGCTGCTCGACGAGCCGACCTCCTCGCTCGACGTCTCGGTGCAGGCGGAGATCCTGAACCTGCTCGCCGCGCTGCGCCGGGAGCGCGGTCTGACCTATCTGTTCGTCAGCCACAATCTCGCCGTGATCGCGCACATGTGCGGCGAGGTGGCGGTCATGAACGCCGGCCGCATCGTCGAGCAGGTCGCGACGTCGGCGCTCGCCGCCGGCGCGCTCGCCAACCCCTACGCGCAGCAGCTGCTGCGCAGCAGCAAAGGTTACGACCGACAGGTCGCGGCGAGGCTGGTCAGCTACGACTGAGTGACCGTGTTGGGTGAAGCGGCGTGTCGTGGGCGACCGTCGCGCGGCCGCTGCATGCCGCCCGCCAACCAGCGGTGGCGGCGGTTTTGCGGACTTGTGATGAGGTTGAGCTGGAACGATAAAGAAACCTGGAGTAGATCAAGCAGGCATGCCGCTCGATCCTTGAAATCGGAAGGGGCGGGATAATGTGGCATCAGGCCCTCTCACCGGCTACGAGCCTGCGCGCGCTCGGCTGCGCCCTCGCTTACGTCGCCGCCGGCGCTCTGAGCATCGCGTTCAGCCACGAGGTCGGCACGGTGGCCGCCTTCTGGCCGGCGAACGCCCTGCTGCTCGGCCTCCTCCTGCGCATGCCGCCGCGCGACTATCCGGCCAGCCTGGCGACCTGCATGCTGGTCACCGCCATCGTCAACCTCGTGGGCTACGGCGAGCCGCTCTTCGTCGCCGTGGCGCGCGCCGCCGCCAACCTTCTCGGCGTGCTGTGCGGCTACCACCTCATCACGCGCTTCTCGCCGACGCTGCCGCTCTCGGACCTCCGCACCCTGTTCCTCCTCCTGGCGGCCAGCCTCGTCGCGCCGCTGGTCAGCGCCAGCATCAGCACGGCCCTGCTCGGCGATTTTCTCCCTCTGCCCATCGTGACCCAGTGGTGGACCCGCTGGAGCCGCGACGCGATCGGCATGCTCCTGCTGCTGCCCCTGATGACCTCGTTCGATCTCAAGCCGATCCGCGAGCGGTGGCGCCGCCGCTGGGACCGGCCGCTGCTCCTGGAAGCAGCCGAGTTCACTCTGGCCTTCGCGCTGCTGTTCGGGATCTTGGGCCTGATCCTGCTCGGCGACTGGTACGGCTCACCCAGCCTGTTCACGCCGGTCCTGCTCTGGACCGCGCTGCGCTTCGGCATCTTTCCGACCGCGGCGGCGGCGGCCACGATCGACCTCGTGGCCGTGGTTTCGGCGGCGCGCGACGCGTGGCCGTCGCTGTTCGCGGACTTCACCAACTCGCAGGAGATCCTGTCGCTGCAGGTGCTCGTGCTGCTGGTCGCGCTGCCGCCGCTGGTGGTCGCGGTCGTTGTCGGCGAGCGGGCGCGGGCGCGGCGTCAGCTCGACGACGCGCTGGAGAGCATGGCGGACGCCTTCGCTCTCTACGATCCGGCCGACCGGCTGGTCCTCTGCAATCCGCGCTATCCGGAGTTCCTGTCCCGGATCGCCGACCTGCTGGTGCCCGGCGTCGGCTACGAGGAGCTGGTCCGCGAGGGCCTGCGCCGCGGCCTCTATCCGGACGTGCCGGCGGCCCAGGCCGACGCCTGGATCGCCGAGCAGGTCGCGGCGCACCGCACCGGCCTCGCCAGCGAGGTGCAGCTCGCCGACGGCCGCTGGCTGCAGGCGATCGCGCGGCCCACCGCCGACGGCGGTACGGTCGACGTGCGCCGCGACATCACCGAGCGCAAGCGCCTTGAGGAGGCGATCGAGCACATGGCGATGCACGACGCCCTGACCAAGCTGCCGAACCGGGCGATGTTCTACCGCGAGCTCGAACGGGCGCTGGCCCGCGCCGAGCGGGAGCCCTGCCGCATCGGCGTGTTCCTCGTGGACCTCGACCGCTTCAAGGACGTCAACGACACCTTCGGCCACGCCAGCGGCGATCAGCTGCTGGTCGAGATCGCCAACCGGCTGACCGAGTGCGTCCGCACCGAAGATCTGGTGGCCCGCCTGGGCGGCGATGAATTCGCGGTGGTCGCCGTCGGCAGGGACGCGAGCAACGGGTTCGCGGCGCTGGCGCGGCGCATCGTCGACCGCCTGAGCGAGCGCGCCTGGATCGCCGGCAACGAGATCGAGCCGGGCGCGAGCCTCGGCATGACGGTCTATCCCGACGACCCGGGCAGTCTCGACGAGCTCATCGCCCATGCCGATCGTGCCCTCTACGCCGCCAAGCAGCGGGGGCGCGGCAACTGGATGCGCTTCGACGAGACGGCGCGCAGGGGCAGGGCGGAGGGACCGCGCCGGCTCGACGATCTGGAGCGCACCTGGAGCGCCGTGCGGCCGATCTCGGCCGGCGGCCGGTCGTCGGCTTCGGCGCGCTGGCGGTGATCGCACGGGGGGCGCCGACGGCCTGAAGCCCCGGCCGCCCGGCCGCCGCGGCTCGCATGCCGATTTCCCCTCCTTAGCCAGTTTTAACGTCCTCTTAGAAGTCATGGCTTAAGTTTCCATTCGGACATCCGGATTGGTCACGCATGCTCGTGTGATCACGCCTAATAGATCTTAAGAACAAATCGCCGTCATCGGAGTGTGTCCTGTCGGACACGGTCGGTGAACTTCTCGTGAATTGTGATGTCGGTCACAGGCAGGGCGCCGAGCGCCTCTCCATCTTGGCCTCGACATGCCGTAGCGGCGGGTTCTCGGCCGTGCGGCACGGCGGACGAGCATCACGCGAAACGGAGCGCCATGATCATGCGGCTCTTTTCCCTGGCGATGCCGGCGGCGATCGTTCTGAGCACCCTGGCCGTCGCGCCCGCCGCCGCCCAGGAGGCGCTGCGTTTCGACTCCTGCGCCGCGCTGCGCCGCCACGTCGACACGCGGCGACCGAACGAGCACGTGCTGCTGGCGCCGGCGGTGTACGAGTGCCGCGAGCCCGTCAATCCTTCCGTCGACGGCTTGACCGTCGACTTCGGCGGCTCGCTCCTGCGCGTCGCCGATCAGGCCCTGCGGCCGGCGATCGTGATCGGCGACCTGCACGCGCCGGTGCAGCGCCGCTCCAGGGGCGTGCGCGTGCTGAACGTCAAGGTCGACGGCAACCGCGCGCAGCAGGCCTACGAATGCTGGGGTGGGTCGTGCGATCCGGCGCTCAACGACAGCCCCTACCGCCAGCAGCGGGTCAACGGCATCACCGTGAACGGCTGCGACGACTGCGCCCTGATCAATGCCGAGGTCACGGGCGCGCGCTCCGGCGGCGTGGTGGTCGTCGGCTCACGCAATCTGCTGATCGACGGCCTCCTGGCCGAGCATTCCCACTTCGACGGCCTCGCCGGCTACTGGACCTACGACAGCACCTTCCGCAATGTCCGGGTCAACAATAACGATTATTCGGGCTTCTCGTTCGACCTCGACTTCTCGGGCAACCGGATCGAGCGGTTCGAGGCGAGCGGCAATCACGATCACGGCCTGTTCCTGCGCCATGCCCGCGGCAACGTCTTCGCGCATGGCACCTTCAACGCGAACGGCCGCAACGGCGTCTATCTCGACCGCGCCGAGCGCGAGCGCGCCGACACCTGCGCCCGGCAGACGCGCTTCGAGGGCGTCACGATCCGCGGCTCGGGCCTGCACGGCGCCTGGCTCAACTTCGCCTGCGAGGGCAACGGCTTCGTCGCCTCCTACCTGATCGACAACCACGAGGGTTGCTACGGTGGTCGGAACGCCGAGTTGATCGGGCGCGGCGAGCACACCGCCTGCACTGGCAGCAAGCCCACGACCGTCGTCGACGCGCAGCCGACCGGCGACAGCTGAGCCTCGGGGAGCCGTCCCTGCCTCGTCCCGCCGCGGCGTGACGGCGCGGCAGGGGCGGTCCGGGAAGCCGGTCTCGACCCGGTCGCCATCCTCGCTTTCGGGCGGCTTTGCGACCCCGTTCCTCGAGCGGCTCAGGGACCCTGCTGATCGGCAGCGGCAAGGTCGACGTTGGCGTAGATCGCCGTGAGCGGAATCGAGACGTCGCAGCTCTCGAGCCGGACCGACGCCTCGCCGATCAGGTCCTCGACCCGCCAGTGATCGCCCTCGCGCCGCCATAGCTCGACCCGGCGTTGCTGGCTGGCGACCACCAGGATCTCCTGCAGCGAGGGGATCTCGCGGTAGTCGGCGACCTTGCGGCCGCGGTCGTGGTCCTCGGTCGAGGGCGAGAGCACCTCGACGATCAGAATCGGCAGCGGCAGGTACTGGCGCGTGTCGGCCCTCGGCCCGCAGGTGACCCCGAGATCGGCAACATAATAGCTGTCGTCGCGGTTCGGCCGCAGAATGCCGGCTTCGGCCGTGACGCGGCATGGTGGAGCGCATTTGCCAGTGCCACGGCCAGATCGACCGTGATCGTGCCGTGCGCGTCGCTCGGCGGGGCCATCGAGACGACGCGGCCGTCGACCAGCTCGTAGCGCGCGTCGCTGCCGTCGTTCCAGCGCAGGAACTCGGCGAGCGTCATGCGTAGATCTTCGGGGCGTGTAGCCATGCGCCCAGATTAAAGGAAACCTGGCTCGGCTGCAAAGCACCGGGGAGCGGCCCTGCCGACGCGGGGTGCCGCCACGATCGCGTCGACACGGCCGTCTGCGCGGCGGCCGCGCGAGGGGGCATGGCGGCCGGTGCCTTCACCACCTTCCCCAGTTTCCTGCGATTGGCGTAGGCTGGCTTTGCATCCGGCGGCATGGGGCCCCTGTGGGGCCGCGACCGCAGCGTTCCTTTCGAAGGGGACGAGCGTGGCGGAAGAGCTGACCATCGCGATCGCGCAGGCCAACCCGACGGTCGGCGCCATCGCGCACAATCTCGCCTTGATCCGCGCCGCGCGCGCCCGCGCGGCG
>DASUGG010000200.1:0-5942 GCA_036274135.1 Geminicoccaceae bacterium | reverse complement strand
CGCGTGCCGAGATGGAGCGGATCCCGGAGTGGCTGCCGCATCAGCAGATCAATCTCGGACTCGACCTGCAAGGCGGCTCGCATCTGCTGCTCGAGGTCGATCTCGATGCCGTGATTGAGGAGCGCCTCAACAGCGTGCTCGAGGACGTCCGTTCCACGCTGCGGCCGGAGCGAATCGGTTATCGGGGGCTCGGCGTGCGCGGCGATGCCGTGGTCTTCACCCTGACGGACCCCGCGATGGCGGACCGGACCGTCGAGCTGCTTGACGATCTGAACACGAATCCGATCGCGCGCGAGCTCAATGTCACGGACGCCGGCAACGGTCGGATCGAGGTCCGTCTTACCGACGCGACGATAAACGACCTGCGCGAGACGGCGGTGCGGCAGTCCCTGGAGATCGTGCGCCGGCGCATCGACGAGATCGGCACGCGCGAGGCGACGATCCAGCAGCAGGGCGACGACCGGATTCTCGTCCAGGTGCCGGGGGAGAAGAATCCTGATTCGATCAAGCGGCTGCTCGGCCAGACTGCGAAGCTGACCTTTCACCTCGTCGATCTCGACACGCCGCTCGATCAGGCGCTGGCCGGCAATCTGCCGCCCGGCTCCATGATCCTGCCTAGCGAGGAGACCTCGCGGCCGGGCCAGATGGGACAGCTCGTCGTGCGCAAGAGGGTCGAGGTCAGCGGCGAGAACCTGGTCGACGCGCAGCCGACCTACCAGCAGAACCAGCCGGTCGTCAGCTTCCGCTTCGATTCGGTCGGCGCCCGCCGCTTCGGCGACGTGACGCGCGACCACGTCGGCGATCTACTCGCCATCGTGCTCGACGGCAAGGTGATCAGTTCGCCCCGCATTCGCGAGCCGATCCTCGGCGGCAGCGGCATCATCTCCGGCAACTTCACGGTCGAATCGGCCAACGAGCTCGCTATCCTGCTGCGCGCCGGCGCCCTGCCGGCGCCGCTCGACATCGTCGAAGAGCGCAGCGTCGGCCCGGACCTCGGCGCCGACTCGATCGAGGCCGGCAAGCTCGCGAGCGTGATCGCGCTGATCCTCGTGATCGGTTTCATGACGCTCTACTACGGGCTGTTCGGGATCATGGCCTGCGTCGCGCTGATCGTGAACCTGATCCTGATCATCGCGCTTCTGTCCGTGCTGCAGGCGACCCTGACCCTGCCCGGCATTGCCGGCATCGTCCTGACGATCGGCATGGCGGTCGACGCCAACGTGCTGATCATTGAGCGGATTCGCGAGGAGGTTCGGCTCGGCAAGCCGCCGATGAGCGCGGTCGACACCGGCTATCGCGAGGCGATGCGCACGATCATCGACTCCAATCTGACGACCCTGATCGCGGCCGTGCTGCTCTACATGTTCGGCTCAGGCCCGGTGCGCGGCTTCGCCGTGACGCTCGGGATCGGCATCGTCACCTCGATGTTCACCGCCATCAGCCTGACCCGTCTCATGGTGAGCGCCTGGTTGCGGCGCACGCGCCCGGCCATGCTGCCGGTGTGAGGTCCGCGACGCTTTCGAGTTTTCGCCTGCCTGAGCCGGGCTATTGCGAGGGAGCCGCGCCATGGAAGTCACGCGGGTCGTCGCCGTCGGGCGCCAGCAGATCCAGGCCTATCGCGAGGGTGGCTTCACGGTCTCCGGGATCTGGCACGAGGGCTCGCTTCTGGTCATGCCGGAGCGGACGCTGCCGTGGCGGGTGGACGGCCTGCCGGCGGTCACCGTCGACAGCATGGCGCCGATCGTCGGCGCCGATCCGGCGGTCGAGATCCTGATTCTCGGCTGCGGGCGCCAGTTCGCGCCGGCGCCGCCGAGCCTGCGCGATGCGCTACGGGCGCACGGGATCGTCGTCGAGGCGATGGCCACGCCGGCCGCCTGCCGCACCTACAACGTGCTCCTGGCCGAGGATCGCCGGGTCGCGGCCGCGCTGATCGCCGTCTAGGCCAAGGCCGCCGGGCGCCCCGGCCGGCTCAGGCGGCGCGAAAGCGGAAGGCGTGCGCCGGATAGACGCCGAGCCGCTCGACGTCGTGCGAGAAGAAGGCGAGCTCCTCAAACGCGTTCGCGACCGCCGGCTGCGCCGGGTGGCCGATGATCTCGGCGTAGAACTGCGCCTGGTTGAACGCGCTGTCGACGTAGCTTTCGAGCTTGACCATGTTGAGACCGTTGGTCGCGAAGCCGCCCAGCGCCTTGTACAGCGCCGCCGGCACGTTGCGCACCTGGAACAGGAAGCTCGTGATGCACGGGCCATTGTCCGCCGGCGGGATGCGAGGCTCCCTGGCGAGGATGATGAACCTCGTGGTGTTGTGCTCGGCGTCCTCGATGTCGGAGCGCAGAATCTCCATCCCGTTGATCTCCGCCGCGAGCCGCGATGCGATCGCCGCCTGATCGCGTCGGCCTGAAGCCGCGACCTCGGCGGCGGCGCCGGCCGTGTCGGCGTGGACCTTGGGCTCGATCCTGAGCTCGCGAATCAGGCGCCGGCATTGGCTGAGCGCCTGGATGTGCGAGTGCACCGTCCTGATGTCCTCGAGCCGGGCGCCGGGCAGCGCCAGCAGGTGGTGGTTCACCCGCTGAAAGTGCTCGCCGATGATGTGCAGGCCGCAATGCGGCATCAGGTGATGGATGTCCGCGACCCGTCCGGCCAGCGAGTTCTCGATCGGGATCATGGCGAGCGCGGCGCCGCCGTCGCGAAGGCAGGCGAACGCATCCTCGAAGGTCTCGGCCGGCAGCGGCGCGAGTTCGGCGTACACCTGGCGGCAGGCCAGATGCGAGTACGCGCCCGGCTGCCCCTGGAACACGATGCGATGCGCGGCATCGGGCGCGGACGCCGCCCCACCGTCCACGCCAGTCGGCTCATCCATGGTGGAGGCTCTATAACGCGGTTGCGACGATCAGCTTGCAGAGGGGCGTGCGCCCGCGAAGATGGCTCTCGCCCGCTCGAGATCCTTCGGAGTATCGACGCCCAGCGGAATCGTGTCAACGAGCGCCACACCGATGGTCAGGCCGTTCTCTAGCGCCCGCAGCTGCTCGAGGCGCTCGCGTTGCTCGAGGGGACTCGGCGGCAGCACGGCGAGCCGCTCCAGCGCCGCGCGGCGATAGGCGTAGATGCCGATGTGATGATAGACCGGGCCGTCGCCGCTCGGCACCGTCGCGCGCGAGAAATATAATGCCCGTCCGAGCCGCGGCTGGTTCCTGTCGATCGCGATCACGGGCTTGACCACGTTGGGGTCCTCGCGCTCTTCGGGGTCCGAGATCGGCGTCGCTAGCGTGCCAAGGTCCGTGCCGAGCTGGTCGATCGGCTCGAGCGCGGCGCGGATCGCGGCCGGCTCGAGCGTCGGCAGATCGCCTTGCAGGTTGATCACGCGCTGAAACCGGCACTCGCGATCGATCTGGCCGAGGGCCTGGAAGATGCGGTCGGTGCCGGACGGGAGTCCGGGATCGGTCAACGCGGCCTGACCGCCATGCGCTTCGACCGCCGCGGCGATCTCGGGCTCGGCGCATGCGACGATCACGGGACCGACCTCGGCTTCGCAGGCGCGGCGCCAGACCTGCACGATCATCGGCACCCCGCCGATCTCGGCGAGCGGTTTGTTTGGCAGGCGTTGCGAGCGCAACCTTGCCGGGATCATGATGACCGTTGCTTGCTCGACCATGCGATGCCGGCTTGACGAACTTGGTCGGATGGGCCAACCCTGCGCCAGCCCGTTCTGCGAACCTCAACCCCGGAAAATGCCCTGCTATGGCAGCTTCGCTTGAGTTTAACAAGGCTTTGGCCGCGATCCTCACCGCCGGAATCATCGCGTCCGGCGCCGGCGTCGTGTCGCGCATGATCTACCATCCCGTGATACCGGAAGAGCGGGCCTATCCGATCGACATGGCGGCGGTCGAGCAAGCCGGCGGAGAGGCGGCGCAGGAACAGGAGCAGGCCGTCGATGTCAGCGAGCTATTGGCGACCGCCAACGTGGATGCGGGTGCCACGGTCGCGAAGAAGTGCGCCGCCTGTCACAGCCTGGAGGAGGGCGGCCCGAACAAGATCGGTCCCCATCTGTGGGGGGTCCTCGGGCGCGACATCGCGTCGGTACCGGATTTCAGCTACTCGAGCGCCTTGAGCGAGAAGGAAGGCGCCTGGGATTATGAGAACCTCAATCAGTTCATCACCAGCCCGAGGAAGTGGGCGCCCGGCACCAAGATGACGTTTGCCGGCCTGACCAAAGCGCAGGACCGTGCGGATCTGCTCGTGTACCTGCGCACCCTGTCGGACAATCCGCCGCCCTTGCCGGAGAAAGGCTGACCGGTCATCGAGGCGGCAGCCATGGCGGCCGAGTATCTGGCGTTCGCGCACGAACTGGCCGACCGCGCGGGAGAGGTCCTGCGGCGCTACTACCGCGCGCCGGTCGCCGTGGACTACAAGATGGACGCGAGCCCGGTCACGACCGCCGATCGTGAGGCGGAGCGCGTCATGCGCGATCTGATCCGCACGAGGTTCCCGGAGCACGGCATCGAAGGCGAGGAGTTCGCGAGCGAGCACGCGGACGCGGAGCTGGTCTGGAACCTCGATCCGATCGACGGCACCAAGGCCTTCATGATCGGCAAGCCTACCTTCGGCACGCTGATCAGCCTCCTGCGCGACGACAGGCCCGTGCTCGGCATCATCGACCAGTGCATTTCGCACGAGCGTTGGGTCGGCATCCTCGGCGAGCCGAGCACCCTGAACGGCGCGCCGATTCGCGTGCGCCCCTGTGCCGATCTCGAGCATGCCGTGCTGTCCACCACCTCGCCCCAGATGTTCAAGGCGGCGGAGGAGCAGGCGGCCTTCGCCCGGGTCGCCAGCGCCGTGCGGTTTCCGGTCTATGGCGGCGACTGCTACGGCTATGGCCTGCTGGCGATGGGGTTCGCCGATCTGGTCGTCGAGGCGGACCTCGACCTGCACGACTTCGCCGCGCTGGTGCCGGTGATCGAGGGAGCGGGCGGCGTGATCACCGACTGGCAGGGACGGCCGCTTCGCCCCGGCTCGGACGGCCGCGTCGTCGCCGCTGGAGATCCGCGCGCGCATGCGCAGGCCCTGGCGCTGCTGGCGCAAGGTTCGTGAAAGCTTCGTCATTAATCTAGGAACACGCGCAGAGCTGCATATATACGCTACCACGAGTCGTGCCCCGCCAGAAGAAGGCGATCGCTCATGAAGATGCTCCGCGGATTTGACCGATCCGTCGCCATCACCCTCCTGGCGCTGTCGCCCCTCGTCGCATCCGGCCTCGCCGCCGCCGAACCAACCGGCCCGCAGCATGCGATCGCGATGTACGGCGACGTCAAATATCCGGCGGACTTCACGCATTTCGACTACGTCGATCCCGATGCGCCCAAAGGCGGCACGCTGGCCCTCTCGGGCTCCGGCACCTTCGACAGCCTGAATCCGTTCATTCTCCGGGGCACGCCGGCGGCGGGCCTCACCCTCATGTTCGAGACCCTGATGACGCCGTCCCTGGACGAGCCGTTCACCTATTACGGCCTGGTCGCGGAGTCGGTCGAGACGCCCGAGGACCGCTCCTGGGTCAAGTTCACGCTCAATCCGAAGGCGCGCTGGCGAGACGGCCAGCCGATCACGGCCGACGACGTGGTCTTCAGCTTCGACACCCTGGTCAACAAGGGCCACCCGCAATATCGCTCGTACTATGCCAATGTCGTCAAGGCCGAGAAGACGGGCGAGCGCGAGGTCACCTTCACCTTCGACGGCGCGATGAACCGCGAGCTGCCGCTGATCATGGGCCAGCTGCCCGTGCTGCCGAAGCATTACTACGAGGGTCGCGATTTCGCGAAGACGTCGCTCGAACCGCCCGTCGGCAGCGGACCGTACAAAATCAAGTCCTTCGAGCCCGGCCGCTCGATCGTCTACGAGCGCGCGCCCGACTACTGGGGCGCCGACCTGCCGGTCAACCGCGGCCGCTATAA
>DASUGG010000199.1:0-2418 GCA_036274135.1 Geminicoccaceae bacterium | reverse complement strand
ACGCGGCGCTGCTCGCGAGACCGATGTGAGCGCGGATGTGGTCGAGCACGCCGGCCGGCTCGCGGTCGAGATCGTCGTAGAGCGTGATGCACAGCTGCTCGCGCGGGAACAGCTCCAGGAACCTCGAGAGGTGCTGGAAGTAGAGGCCGCCGGCACGCAGGCGCTCGGCATCGACGCCGCCGAGATCGGGGTCGGCGGCGGAAGCGCCGTGCTCGGACTGCGCGCGGTAGTGCGCGAACAGGCGCTCGATCGGGTTGCGCAGCTGCACGATCAGGCGGACGTCGGGCAGCGCATCCCGCAGCCGCTTCGGCGCCTCGGGGTGCTCGAGGTAGGAGTTGGACCTCTCGCCGACGATCTGGTGCGGCACCGCCGCCTCGAAGAACGCGGCGTACCAGGCCGACCCCTTCGCGAATTGCCGGCTGAAGTAGTGCGTCTCGGCCCCGGGCATGAACACGGCGCTGTGCTGCTGCAGGTTGCGCTGCAGCCAGGTGGTCGCCGACTTGGCGGCGCCGACGATCACGAAGTCGGGTTGGCGATGGGTCATCGCGACGTCCTTGCGGGGCGTTCTGCCGATCCGGGAGAAGCCTGGTCGCCACGTTTAGCGGGCGTCCGTTAACAAGTCGGCAACGTAGCGGTGATCGCGCGGGCGACCGACGGCCGCGGCTCGACGCCGGCGGCGATCGTTGCTGGCCCGTGCCCCGATCCCGCTCTACTATCGGGTCAGCATGCGCCTGCTGGGAGAGCACGATGAGGTGGCGCCGCACCGGCCCGATCGCGCTGCTGGCTCTGCTGCTCGGGGTCATGGGGAGCCCGGTCGGGCGCGCGGCCGACGACGCCGCTGCGGCGCGCGAGCGCATGGTCTACATCGTCGAGCGCGAGGTCGCGGCCTTCGCCGACCAGACCGGCATCGCCAAGATCGATCCGCGGGTGCTCGACGCGATGCGCGAGGTGCCGCGGCACGCCTTCGTGCCGGAGCCGCTGCGCCCCTACGCCTATCTGCCGCAACCGCTGCCGGTGACGCCGGATCAGAACATCGCGGCGCCGATGCTGGTCGCCCTGATGACCCATCTGGTGGAGGTGCAGCCCGACGACGTCGTGTTCGAGACCGGCACCGGCGCCGGCTACCATGCAGCGGTGCTCTCCAGGCTGGCGGCGCAGGTGTATAGCGTCGAGGTGATCGAGCCGCTCGCCGACCGCGCCGCCCGTCTGCTCAAGGAGTTCGGCTACGGAAATGTCGAGGTGCAGGCCGGCGACGGCTACTACGGCTGGTCGGAGCACGCGCCGTACGACGCGATCGTCGTCAAGGAGGCGATCGACCACCTGCCGCAGCCGCTGCTCAACCAGCTCAAGCGCGGCGGCCGCCTGGTGATCCCGCTCGGCCCGGCGGCGGGGCCGCAATACCTGACCCTGGTGCGCCGGGACGAGGCCGGCAAGCTGCATCAGCGGCGGATCATGCCGGTACGCTTCTCGCCGCTGCAGGGCGGCGAGCGTCTGTAGGCGGCGACCCTCTGGCCTGCCCCCTCAGCGGCCCTCGCGATACCAGGCGAAGCCCAGCGTGCCGAGCAGCAGCAGCAGCGCCAGCAGGGCCGGCAGCAGCGACTGCTGGGTCGCGCCGGTCACCAGGTAGCGGTCGGTCCGGTTGATGCCGATCCAGCCGCGGCCGGACAGGGCGCGGCCGTGCGCCACCTTGCGCACCGCCGGCGTGCCGTCGTCGGCGAGCCAGGTGACCGCGCCGCCGCTCGCCTCGACCAGCGGCGCCAGCCGGTCGGGCGTCGCGCGCATGTCGGCAAGCTCCTGCGCGCCGATCGCCCGCGCCGTGGCGAAGGCCGACAGCTCGCCGTCGCTGATCCGGTACAGCCCGGCCTCGTCGGCATCGACCAGGGCGCGGCCGACGCCTTCGCCCGCCTCCTCCAGCGGCACCTCCTCGGTACGCCCCGAGGGCGCCGTGACCGTCACGGACTTCGGCAGCTCCTCGAGCGAGCGACGCTCGATCGCGACCGCATCGCCCTGCGGCTCGGCGCGCAGGATCTCCTCCTCGAGCTCCGGCTCCTGCATCAGCCAGTGCACCAGCCGGCGCAGCAGCAGGCCCTGCGGCCCGCCGCCCTCGAAGCCGCGCGCCCACAGCCACTGCTGGTCCGAGAGCAGCTGCGCGACGCGCCCCTCGCCGATGCGGTCGAGCACCAGCAGCGGCCGGTCGGCGGCGCCGCTCATCAGCACCTGCGAGCCGTTGACCTCGACGTCGATCTGCCGGAACCAGCGGCCCCAGGGCCGGCTCTGGCCGTCGGCGGCGTCGCCGTCGGCGCCGAGATCGGCGGTCACCGGATGGCGCCGGCCGAGGTCGGTCAGGGTCGGCCTGAAGCCCTGCTCGTAGACCACGCCCGACGGCCGGGCCGGCAGCACCCGGGCGAGCGGCGTGCG
>DASUGG010000198.1:0-2514 GCA_036274135.1 Geminicoccaceae bacterium | reverse complement strand
CGGGGTCACCAGCCTCGATGCGACCGTCGCGGGCAGCGTTGCCCCCGGCGAGCTCGTCACCGGCACGATCACAAACAGCGGCGGGCGCCCCGACGGCAGCTTCGGGCTGCTGACGACGAGCGACTTTGCCTCCTGTCTGATCGCGGGCGAGGCCGACTTGAGCGTGACGCTCGCCGACTCGCCTGACCCGGTCGCGCGCGGCCAGCTTTTGACCTACACCGCGACCGTCACGAACGCCGGCCCTGATCCGGCGGCGGCGGCGCGGCTGGCGCTGACGCTGCCCGATAACGCCACCTTCGCCTCGGCCACCGCGAGCATCGGCAGCTGCAGCGGTATGCGCGGCAGCGCCGAGTGCGCGCTCGGGACGCTCGCCGCCGGCACCAGCGCGACCGTTACCGTCAAGATCTATCCGCTCGAGGCGGGGACGGTCGGCGCGAGCGCGCGCGCGACCGCCGCCATCGCCGACCCGGACGCCGCCGATGCGACCGCCGCAACAACCACGACCGTCGAAGACGGCGAGCTCACGCCGACCACCTATACCGTCGACTCGGTCGCCGACGGCGCCGACATCGACCTCGGTGACGGCAGTTGCGCCGATGCGGCTGGCGCCTGCACGCTCAGGGCGGCGCTCGCGCAGGCGAACGCCAGCCCGGGCGCGGACACGATCGCCTTTGCGATTGCGGGCGCGGGCGTGCACACGATCGCGCCGGCGAGCGCGTTGCCGCAGGTGACCGACCCGGTCACGATCGACGCGACCAGCCAGCCAGGGTACGCCGGCACGCCGCTGGTCGAGCTGAATGGGCAAAACGCGCTCGGCGCCGCTGGCGCCCAGGTCGACGGCCTGCTCGTCTCGGCCGGGCAGACGAGCGTGCGTGGGCTGGCGCTGAACCGCTTCTCCGGCTGGCAGCTGCATCTGAAGAGCAACGGTGGCGACACGCTGGCCGCGAACGTGATCGGCACGAGCGCCAACGGGGAGACGATCCCGAGCGCCGCGAGCTCGAGCGCGAAGGGAATCTGGGTCGAGAACGTCGCGGCGACGATCGGGGGCAGTGGCGGCTTCAGCGCGAGCGGCGCCGTCTGCGCTGCCGACTGCAACCTGATCTCGCCCGGCTACAACGCCGTCGGCTCCGGGATCGGGATCCAGGTGAGCGGCGCGAACGCGAGCGGCACCGTGATCGCGGGCAACTTCCTCGGCACCACCCGCGGCGGGGAGCGCTTCGCCTTCGTGTCCGGGATCGGCGAGCGCCGCGGCGTCTCGGTCGGGATCCTTGTCCAGGACACGAGCGGCGTCACGATCGGCGGCACGAGCCTCTTCGCCCGCAATCTGATCTCGAACGCGGCCTTCCAGGCCATCCGGCTCGAGAACGCCCAGGAGACGACGATCCAGGGCAACTGGCTCGGCCTCAACGCCGCCGGCACGCAGGCCCTGCCCTCGACCGACGGCGCGCTCTACGTCGGTCCGAGCTCGAGCGGCACCCTGCTCGGCGGCCCGACGCTCGTCACCGGCGCGCCCCCGGGCAACGTCGTCGCCTCGGCGGCGCCGAGCAACGCGACCATGAACCTGCAGGGCCCGCAGACGACGCTAGAGGGCAACCTGATCGGCACCAATCCGGGCGGCAGCCTCGCGCTCGCCAACCCCTCCGTGGCGGCGATGACGATCAGCGGAGCGGGGACGAGGATCGGCGGCGCCGACCCATTGGCGCGCAATGTGATCGCCGGCCACGCGAGCGGGATCACCTTCCTCGGGCCGGCGACGACCGCGGCGGTGGCGCCGCTGCTCGTCGAAAACAACTACATCGGCACCAACGCCGACGGGAGCGGCGCGCTCGGCAACGGCAGCGGCATCAGCTTGCTGGGCAGCTTCGCCAAGGGGGCGACGATCCGCGCCAACCTGATCTCCGGCCAGCTGCAGGACGGTATCGTGCTCGACGGCGGCGATTTCGCGACGATCGTCGGCAACCGGATCGGCACGAGCGCCTCCGGCGCCGCGCTCGGCAACGGCCGGCACGGGATCAGCGCCCCCTCCGGCGGCTTCAACACGGTCGGCGGCAGCGATCCCGGCACCGCCAACACGATCGCCTACAACGGCGGCGACGGCGTCAACGGCCGCAGCGGGCTGCTCCTGCTCGGCAACTCGATCCACGACAACGCCGGGCGCGGGATCAGCTACCAGCTGGCCGGCTTCGTCCAGGGCAACTACCTGACGCTCAACAGCGCCGCGCCGCTCGCCGGCGGCGGCACCCGCGTCCAGGGCAGCCTCGCCGGCAGCGGCCTCAGCGCCGGTGCCAGCTACCGGATCGAGCTCTTCGCCAACAGCGCCTGCGATCCGAGCGGGGCCGGGGAGGGCGAGCGCTTCCTCGGCGCGACCAGCGTCACCGCCGGCACCGGGGTCACCAGCCTCGATGCGACCGTCGCGGGCAGCGTTGCCCCCGGCGAGCTCGTCACCGGCACGATCACAAACAGCGGCGGGCGCCCCGACGGCAGCTTCGGGCTGCTGACGACGAGCGACTTTGC
>DASUGG010000197.1:0-2919 GCA_036274135.1 Geminicoccaceae bacterium | reverse complement strand
CGCACCAGATTCCGCATCGGGCCGAGCCCGCGGCGACAAGCGAAGCTGGGCCTCGATGAGCGAGCGGCTGCGCCAGCATCGCCCCGATGTCCGCCGTTTCGGCGAGATGCCCAGGGCGAGCGGCGACGCGCCTTCCGACCCGGAGGCGGAGCCGTCGGGCGACACGCCGACGGGCGTCCCGGATGCCGCCGGTCACGCGGCGGCCGGAACCGGAGCCCGCAGCACGGTGCCGGCCGCGGGCGCGCCCGGCGCCGAGAACCCGGCGCTCGCCGATGCGGTGCGGCGCGCGCTGAGCGGCGCCGCGCCGTCGCCGCCGTCGGCCGGGCAGCCGCAGGCCGCGAGGCCGGGACAGGCCAGGTTCCAGCAGGCAGAATCAGAACGAGCGGAGGACATCTCGATGCCGGCAGGCCGCGCCGCGGAGGAGCAGGGGCAGCCCGCCGCGCGATCGGGCGGCATCGGGCAGGCGACGCAGCCGGGCAAGGAGACGCCGCGCGGTCCGCTCCAGGAGCCACCATCGCTGCTGCGCGCCGCCGGGAGCAAGTCCGCCGACGCGATACTCGGCTACGTGATCTCGGTCGCCGGTTCGGTGGTCTGGGCGGCGCTCGACCCGAAGGGCGCCGGGCATGCCGAGATCGGCGCGATGGTCCGCCTGCAGAGCGCCCAGATGCGCAGCTTCGGCATCATCACGACGCTCAAGAGCGAAGGCCGGCGCAGCGCCGAGGAGAACCCCGGGCTCGTCGAGGTCCGGCTGCTCGGCGAGATGGCGGCGGGCAGCGACCGCTTCCAGCGCGGCGTCTCGAGCCACCCGGCGCTCGACAGCCCGATCCACATGGCGAGCCGCGACGAGCTGCGCGCGATCTTCGCGCGGCCGGACCGGCCGACCGTGCGCCTCGGCACTCTGCACCAGGCCTCCGACCTGCCGGCCTACGCGATCACCGACAACCTGCTCGGCAAGCACTTCGCGGTGCTGGGCACCACGGGCGCCGGCAAGTCGTGCTCGGTGACCGTGATCCTGCGCGCGATCCTCGAGGCCAACCCGCACGGCCACATCATCATGCTCGACCCGCACAACGAGTATGCCCCGGCCTTCGGCAAGCGGGCCGAGCTGCTCAACCCGGGCAACCTGAAGCTGCCCTACTGGCTGCTCAACTTCGAGGAGATCGCCGAGGTCCTGGTCAGCAAGGATTCGCCCGAGCGGGCCTATGCCGAATCGGTGATCCTGCGCAACGCGGTGCTCGCCGCCCGGCGCGGCGCCTGCGGCGGCAACACCGACCACATCACGGTCGACACGCCCTTCCCCTACCGGCTCTCGGAGCTGGTGCGGCTGATCAAGGAGGCGATGGGCGCCTTCAACAAGGCGGAGAGCACCGCGCCCTACCAGCACCTGATCTCGCGGATCGAGAGCATCACGACCGACAAGCGCTTCGACTTCATGTTCTCGAGCTTCATGGTCAACGACACCATGGCGCAGGTGCTGGCCCGGATTCTGCGCATCCCGGTCGAAGGCAAGCCGGTGACGATCATCGATCTGTCGGGCGTGCCGTCCGAGATCGTCGACGTCACGGTGTCGGTGCTGTGCCGCCTGGTGTTCGAGTTCGCGCTGTGGAGCCCGCGCGACAAGGCGCCGCCGATCCTCCTGGTCTGCGAGGAGGCGCACCGCTACGTGCCGCGCGACGACGAGGCCGCCTTCGCGCCGACCAAGCGTTCGATCTCGCGGATCGCCAAGGAGGGCCGCAAATACGGCCTGAGCCTGTGCCTGGTGACGCAGCGGCCGTCGGAGCTGTCGGTCAGCAGCCTGTCGCAGTGCAACACGATCTTCGCGCTGCGCCTGGGCAACGAGCACGACCTCACCTTCGTCCGCAACGCGATTCCTGACAGCTCGCGCTGGCTGACCGACGCGATGCCGGCGCTGAACACCCGCGAGGCGGTGGTGATCGGCGACGGCGTGCCGGTGCCGATGCACATCCGCTTCGACGAGCTGGCGCCGGAGCACCGGCCGGCGAGCACCACGCCCACCTTCTCCGACGCCTGGCAGCGCGACCTCGCCGACGACGGGCTGATCGCCCAGACGATCGAGCGCTGGCGCTTCCAGATGCGCGGCCCGCGCGGGGCCAGCTAAGCGGTTTGACAAGCGGCGAGCGATCGCTATAACGGCGCGGTTCGTTTCATCGGCGCGCCTGCGCCGCCATTGCCGGACCGTCATGACCAAACGCGTGCAAGCGAAGAACAAGATCTGCCGCCGCCTCGGCGTCAATCTCTGGGGCCGCGCCAAAAACCCGATCGTCAAGCGGGACTACCCGCCGGGCGAGCACGGCTCCAAGCGCCGCAAGATCTCGGGCTTCGGCCAGCAGCTCGCCGCCAAGCAGAAGCTGCGCGGCTACTACGCCAATATCAGCGAGCGGCAGTTCCGGCGGATCTACCAGGAGGCGTCGCGCCTGCGCGGCGACACCGCCGAGAACATGATCGGCCTGCTCGAGCGCCGGCTCGACATGATCATCTACCGGCTGAACTTCGTGCCCACGATCTTCGCCGCCCGCCAGTTCGTCAACCACGGCCACGTGCTGGTCAACGGCAAGCGGGTCAACATCCCGAGCTTCACCGTGCGCGAGGGCGACGCCGTCGAGGTGCGCGAGAAGTCCAAGACCATGACCATGGTGCTCGGCGCGGTGCAGCAGCCCGAGCGCGACGTGCCCGACTATCTCGCGGTCGACTACAAGGACCTGAAGGGCACCTTCGTGCGCACGCCGAAGCTCGCCGACGTGCCCTATCCGGTGCAGATGGAGCCGAACCTCGTCGTCGAGTACTACTCGCGCTGAGCGCCCGCCGGGGCGTACGAGGCAACGGCGAGAGCAGCCCGGCTCCGGGCCGGAGCCGGGCCCGGGGGCTCAGGCGGCGGCCTGGGTCTCGATGCCGTGCTGC
>DASUGG010000196.1:0-4315 GCA_036274135.1 Geminicoccaceae bacterium | reverse complement strand
CCGCCGCCGGCGCCGCGCCGACCAGTTCATTGCCGAGGTCGCGGCACTCGCCGAGGGCGACCTCGTCGTGCACAACGACCACGGCATTGGCCGCTATGACGGGCTCGTCACACTCGAGATCGGCGGCGCGCCTCACGATTGCCTGCGCCTGATCTACCAGGGCGGCGACAAGCTGTTCCTGCCGGTCGAGAACCTCGACCTTTTGTCGCGCTACGGCTCGGCCGACGGCGCCGCGCCGCTCGACAAGCTCGGCGGCCTCGGCTGGCAGGCACGCAAGGCCAAGGTCAAGAAGCGGATTCGCGAAATCGCCGCCGAGCTGATCGACATCGCGGCGCGCCGCGCCCTGCGCCAGGCCGAGCATCTGCAGCCGCCGGCCGGCCTGTACGAGGAGTTCGCCGCGCGCTTCGCCTACGAGGAGACCGACGACCAGGACGCGGCCATCGAGGCGGTGCTGGACGATCTCGCCTCCGGCCGGCCGATGGACCGCCTGATCTGCGGCGACGTCGGCTTCGGCAAGACCGAGGTGGCGCTGCGCGCCGCCTTCGTCGTCGCCAGCGCCGGCCGCCAGGTCGCCATCCTCGCCCCGACCACGCTGCTCGTCCGCCAGCATTACCAGGTGATGCGCGAGCGCTTCGCCGGCCTGCCGCTGCGCATCGAGCAGCTGTCGCGCTTCGTCACGGCCAAGGACGCCACCCGCATCCGCAACGAGCTCGCGGCGGGCGACATCGACATCGTCGTGGGCACGCACGCGCTGCTCTCGCGCAAGGTCGCGTTCAAGAACCTCGGCCTCGTGGTGGTCGACGAGGAGCAGCATTTCGGCGTGGCGCACAAGGAGCGCCTGAAGCAGCTGCGCGCCGAGGTGCACGTGCTGACCATGACCGCGACGCCGATCCCGCGCACGCTGCAAATGGCGCTCGGCGGCCTCAAGGAGCTCAGCATCATCGCGACGCCGCCGGTCGACCGGCTGGCGGTGCGCGCCTTCGTGCTGCCGGCCGACCCCGTCGTGCTGCGCGAGGCGATCCTGCGCGAGCACTATCGCGGCGGCCAGACCTTCTACGTGTGCCCGCGCATCGAGGACCAGCCCAAGCTCACCGAGCAGCTGCGCAAGCTCGTGCCCGAGGTCAGGATCGCGGTCGCCAACGGCCGCCTGCCGGCGAAGCAGCTCGAGGAGGTGATGGCGGCCTTCTACGACCACAAGGTCGACCTGCTGGTGACCACCAACATCATCGAATCCGGCCTCGACATCCCGACCGCCAACACCCTGATCGTGCATCGCGCCGACCGCTTCGGCCTGTCGCAGCTCTACCAGCTGCGCGGCCGCATCGGCCGCGGCAAGGTGCGTGGCTACGCCTACTTCACCCTGCCGCCGCAGCGCACGCTGCGCGAGGCGGCCGAGCGCCGCTTGCACGTGATCCAGAGCCTGGACGAGCTCGGCGCCGGCTTCCAGCTCGCCTCGCACGACCTCGACATCCGCGGCGCCGGCAACCTCCTGGGCGAGGAGCAGTCGGGCCATGTGCGCGAGGTCGGCTTCGAGCTCTACAACCACCTGCTCGAGGAGGCGGTGCGGCTCGCCCGCCAGGAGGGCCCGGAGCCCGAGGCCGGCGACTGGTCGCCGCAGATCACCATCGACGCCGCGGCGCTGATTCCCGACAGCTACATCGAGGATCTCGACCTTCGCCTGCAGATGTACCGCCGGCTCGCGGCGCTCGAGACGCCCGAGGATATCGAGGCGTTCGCGGCCGAGCTGATCGACCGCTTCGGGCCTGTGCCGGAGCCGACCGAGCAGCTGCTGCAGCTCGTGGGCATCAAGCAGCTCTGCCGCAAGGCGGGGGTCGGCAAGGTCGAGGCGGGCCCCAAGGGCGTGCTGCTGGCGTTCCACAACAACACGTTCGCGCGGCCGGAGCGGCTGGTGGGCTTCATCGCCGAGAATGGCGACCACATGCGCCTGCGCTCGGACCATCGCCTGGTGATCAGCGGCGAGACCCGGACGCCGGCCGAGCGCCTCAAGCGCGTACGTGGCCTGATGCAGGAGCTGGTCCAGCTGGTGGCATGAGGCTTGCGGCCCTCGGACCGGCGGCGCATCCTCGGGCCGTGAGCGGGAGGTGCTGGCATGGCGAAGGTGCTGGAGCGGTCCCAGGATCTGCACGAGAAGGATCTGCTGGCGTGGCTCGAGCAGCGGGCGCGGATCGACGATCTGCTGGAGCAGAGCCCCAGCTTGCGAAATGGCCTCGAGCAGGTCGCGCAGCAGGCCTTCGTAGTGGCGGCAAGGCGTGCGGCGATCGAGACGGGCCTGAAGCGCAGCGCCTTTCCGGCGGCGCTGCCCTACGGCCTGGCGGCCATGCTCGAGGACGAGCCGGACAGCGTCGGCGCTGACTGACCGGTGAGCGGCTCGAAGCGCACCGGGCTTGCCGAGCTGCCTTTGCACGGCGGCCGCGCGCCGCCCTGGCTGTTCGGCCGCATGGTCGCGCTGGCGCGCGAGATCATGGCGCATTTGGTCGCCGAGCACGGCAGCGACGAGGTGCTGCGCCGCCTCGCCGACCCGTTCTGGTTCCAGGCCTTCGGCTGCGTGCTCGGCTTCGACTGGCATTCGAGCGGCGTCACGACGACGACCTGCGGCGCTCTGAAGGAGGCGGTGCGCGGCCGCGAGGCGGATTTCGGCTTCTGGGTCGCCGGCGGCAAGGGCGCCACCTCGCGCAAGACGCCGGCGGAGATCGCCGCCGCCTGCGATGCCTTGTCGCGCGAGCCGGACGCACTCGTGGGGGCCAGCAGGCTCGCCGCCAAGGTCGACAACACGGCGCTGCAGGACGGCTATCAGCTCTATCACCATACCTTCGTGTTCACGCCCGCCGGCCGCTGGTGCGTCGTCCAGCAGGGCATGTCGGACAGCGCTCGGACCGCGCGCCGCTACCACTGGCTGAGCGAGGCCGTGCAGGACTTCGTCAAAGAGCCGCATGCCGCGATCTGCTGCGACCGGCATGGCGCCAGCCTCAACATGGTGGCGGCCGAGAGCGCGGCGTCACGTGCCGCCGTCACCGAGCTGGCGGCGCAGCCGCCCGAGACCGTGCTCTCGCTGTTCGAGCGCGTGCCGACGCTGTTCATGCCGGCGCGCCACCCGGTCTCGCATGCCGACGTCGACCCGCGCCAGCTGCACAAGGTGCTGCTGCGGACCTACGAGCGGGCGCCACAGCGCTTCGAGACGGTGCTCGCGACCGAGGGGCTCGGGCCGAAGGCCTTGCGGGCGCTGGCGCTGACCGCCGAACTGATCTACGGCGCGAAGGCCAGCGCGCGCGATCCGGCGCGCTTCTCCTTCGCGCATGGCGGCAAGGACGGCACGCCCCATCCGGTCGACCGTGCGACCTACGACCGCACCATCGAGGTGCTGCGCAACGCGCTGAATCGCGCCAAGAAAGTGGATCGCTCCGAGCGGATCCGGGCGCTGCGGCGGCTTGCCGCCTTCGCCTCGCCGCGCTCGGACGGCGCCGGGCAATGGAGGGGACGATGATTCGCTTCGGCATGCATTCGAGCCTCTGGACGGCGCGCTGGACGCCGGGCGCGGTCGAGGCGCTGGTCCCGCAAGCCGCGCGGCACGGCCTCGACGTGATCGAGATCGCCCTGCTGGCGCCCGAGACGATCGACGTCGAGCACAGCCGCGCCGTGCTGGCCGAGCACGGCATCGCGCCGACCTGCTCGCTCAGCCTGCCGCTGGAGGTCACCGCGCCGTTGCATCCGAACAAGGCGGAGGCATTCCTGCTGCGCGCGCTCGAGGTCGCGCACGCGCTCGGCGCCGGCACGCTCTCGGGCGTCACCTACGCGACGCTCGGCTACACCACGGGCGCGCCGCCGGCCGAGCAGGAGTACGTCAATATCGCGAACGCGCTGCGGCCGGTCGCGCGCCGCGCCGCCGCGCTCGGCATGACCATCGGCCTCGAGCCCTGCAACCGCTACGAGACCCATCTGGTCAACACCGCCGAGCAGGCGGTACGGCTGATCGAGCGGATCGGCGAGCCGAACGTCATGATCCACCTCGACACCTACCACATGAACATCGAGGAGAAGGGTTTCGCGCACGGCATCCGCGCCGCCGGCGGGCGGCTGCGCTACATCCACCTCTCGGAGAGCCATCGCGGC
Source organism: Geminicoccaceae bacterium (assembly GCA_036274135.1). Classification (GTDB taxonomy): domain Bacteria; phylum Pseudomonadota; class Alphaproteobacteria; order Geminicoccales; family Geminicoccaceae; genus DASUGG01. Next base: position 187 of record DASUGG010000196.1, on the reverse strand, counting down.
GTGCCGGGCACCGGCACGGTCGACTGGGACGCGACCTTCAAGGCGCTGGCCGAGACCGGCTTCGACGGCGACATGGTGATCGAGTCGTTCGTGACGCTGCCGCCGGAGATCGCCCGCGCGCTGTCGGTCTGGCGGCCGGTCGCGGAATCGGCCGAGCAGGTGCTGCGCGACGGCGTGCCGTTCCTGC
>DASUGG010000195.1:0-16010 GCA_036274135.1 Geminicoccaceae bacterium | reverse complement strand
GCCGCGCCAGCTGGCCGCCCGCCATTGCGGCGCGGGTGTATTCCGGCGTGCCGAAGGCCGGCGCGCCGCTCTTCATGTCGACGTTGGAGGTGAAGCCGCCATAGCCGACCGGCGCGCCCTTCTTCACCATCTGCGTGAAGGCGATGCCTGCCAGCGCCTCGGCATTCTGCTGCACCAGCGCGCCGGCCACCGTGATCGGGGCCATCGCGCCCGCCAGCGTGAACGGCGTCACGATGACCGGCTGGCGGTGCCGCGCCATCTCGATCATGCCCTCCAGCATCGGCCGGTCGTACTGCAGCGGCGAGTTGGCGTTGACCACCGTGGTCATCGACGGCTCGGCGAGCAGCTGCGCCTCGGTGGCCCCCCGGGCGATGCGCGTGATCTCGAGCGAATCGCGGATGCGCACCGCGCCGAGCGCATAGCCGTAGAGGGTGCGGTCGCACAGGCTGGCCATGGCGGCGAGCGCGTCGAGATGGCGGGTCGCTGGCGGCAGGTCGATCGGCTCCACCGGGTAGCCCGCGATCATGTGGCAGACGTTCAGGCTCTGCGCGAGCCGCAGGAGGTTGCAGTAGTCGGCGAAATTGCCGGAGAGCCGACCGCGCTCGAGGTCGGAGACGTGCGGCGTGCTCGCGACCATGCAGAAGCTGATCGCGTTGCCGCCGACGTCGATGTTGCGCTCCGGATTGCGCGCATGCAGCGTGAACCGCGCCGGCGCCGTCGCGATCCGCTCCTCGACGAAGGAGGGATCGAAGCGCACGCGCGGTCCGGAGGGGTCGACGTCGGCGCCCGCCTGCCGGAGGATCTCGCGCGCCTCCGGCAGCAGGAAGTTGAGGCCGATCTCGGCGAGCACGCGCAACGACGCCTGGTGGATCGCCTCGACCTGGTCGGCCGAGAGGATTTCCATGGGCGGATAGGGGTTGTAGAGCTGCCGCGCCGGCGCCTGGCTGAGACCAGCGCCCCGGTCCCGCCTCGGTCTGCGCCCTGCTCTCGCCATCGCCGCTCCCTTCGTCGCGCCAGCCGCCCCGTCCGGCGATCCTTAGGCCTTCTTGCCCGCCATCGGAAGGGCGAAGCTCGGGCGCAGTGGACTCCGGCGGCCTTTCGGGCAAAGCTGACGAGGTCTGGTTGCCGGCCGTGGTCGCGGATCCCCGGCTTGTCGAAACGGCGCTGCTTGCGCGAGCTGCCCGGGGAGCCTATGGGCGCTTCGATCGTCCGGCCGATTGTCGTCCTGAGTGCCGCGGCCTTCGCCTCGGTCGCGACGATGCGCGTTGCCGACCCGCTGATCCCGCAGATCGCCCAGGAGCTCGGCGTGAGCTTCGGCGACGCCTCGCTGATCACGACCGCGTTCGCGCTCTCCTACGGCTTGTGCCAGCTGGTCTGGGGCGGGCTCGGCGACCGGCTCGGCAAGTACCGGCTGGTCGCGACGATGACCCTGGTCTCGGCGGCGACGGTGGCGCTCGCCGGCCTTGCTGGCTCGCTCGCGGCGCTCGGCGTGGCGCGTCTGGCGGCGGGGGCGACCTGCGCCGCGATCGTGCCGCTGTGCATGGCCTTCATCGGCGACCACGTGCCGTACGAGCAGCGCCAGACGGCGCTGGCCCGCTTTCTCACCGGCACGATCATGGGCATCATCGGCGGTCAGACGATGGGCGGCGTGCTCGGCGATCTGATCGGATGGCGCGGCGTGTTCTTCCTGCTCGGCGGCGTGTTCCTGCTGGTCGGAAGTCTGCTCATGGTCGAGCTGCGTTCGGGGCGCGTGCCGCCGCCGATGCTGAGCGAGGCGACCGGTCCGGCCGCGGTGATCGAGGCCTACCTGCTCCTGCTGCGCCGGCCGTGGGCGCGGGTCATCCTCGTGACCGTCGCGATCGAGGGCTTCCTGTTCTACGGCGGGTTCACCTTCGTCGGCGCCTACCTGCACGACCGGTTCCATCTCGACTATGCGCTGGTGGGCGTGCTGCTCGGCTGCATGGGGCTGGGCGGCCTGACCTACGCCCTGAGCGTGCGACGCCTGCTGCTGGCGCTCGGCGAGCGCGGCCTGGCGCTGGTCGGCGGCCTGATGACGACCTTCGGCTATTTCATGGTGGCGCTGGGCGGCCTTGCGGTCATGGCGCCCGCCATCCTGCTCCTCGGCCTCGGCATCACCATGCTGCACAACACCCTGCAGACCCACGCGACCCAGATGGCGCCGGGCGCCCGCGGCCTCGCCGTCTCGACCTTCGCCAACGTGCTGTTCCTCGGCCAGGCGGCGGGGGTCTGGCTGTGCGGCGTCCTGGTCGATCGCATCGGCTTCGCGCCGGTGTTCGTCGCGCTCGGCGTCGGGCTCGCCTTTCTCGGCGCGGGCTTCGCGCAGATGCTCGCTCGACGCCCCGCCCGGCCTGAGGAGGCATCGCCGTGATCCCATTCTACAACGACCACGCCGCGAACGAGCGGACCTTTCTCGCCTGGATCAGGACCGGCGTCACGGTCATGGCGCTCGGCTTCGTGCTCGAGCGGCTCGACCTCTTCCTGGCGAGCCTCGGCCTCGCCGCCCGCGGCGAGGCCGTCCCGCGCATGGGGGAGGCCGAGATCCACGACCTGAGCGTCGGCCTGGTGGCCTTCGGCATGATCCTGATCGCAGGCGCGAGCTACCGGTTCGTCGACATCAACCGGGCGATCGAGGATCAGGACGTGCGCTCTTTCAAGGGTACGCTCATGCCGCTCGGCATGGCCTTCGTGCTGCTTGCGGTCGGTGTCGCCCTGTTGCTGTATCTGTTGCACCTGGCCTGAAGGCGCAGCAACACCCTACACCCGACGCCGACGCCGTGATCGCCGGCCCGCCGGAGGTCCGCTCGGGCGTCCTGCGGGCGCCTACGCCAGCGGATGACGCCAGCGTAGCCCCTCGAAACGCGCGAAGTCACGGTCAGTGGTGACGAGCTCGCAGCCGGCCTCGATCGCGAGGGCCGCCAGATAGGCATCCGGCACCAGGTTCCCCGTGGCCCCATTCTCGCGACACAAGCGAGCGAAAAGGCCCCAATGGCGTGGCCCCGGGCGGATCACGACACAGTTTGGCTGGTTCAGGAGATCCTCGGCAAAGCCGAGGGCATCGTCGATCGGGCTAGGCGGCCGAAAGACGCGCGGATGGGTCACCACGCGCACGAAACCGCTCAGCACGAGACCCGAGAGCGCGAAGGTTTCGTCGCCGTTGGCCACTGAATCCAGCCAGCCCCAATAGCTGGCGTGATCCACGGCTTCGGCGCGGTATGCATAGACCAGCACGTTGACATCGGTAATGATCACGCAATGCCGTCCATAAGGTCGCGAAGGGCGGCGTTGCTATCAAGGTTGACGCCGGGCTGAAGGCCGCAACCTTTGAAGGTGCGCAGCCGGACGCGCCGCCGCACCGGTCGCGCGTCCCGTCGGGCGAGAGCTTCGCGGAGCGCATCTTCTACCAGGCGGGTGAGCGTGCGATCCGTGGCTGCAGCATAGGCCTTGGCCTCCCGCAGCAGATTCTCGTCCAGCCGTATTGTCGTTCTCATGGAGGGACACATAGTGGAGGGGCATCAATATGTCTATTGACCTGCCCGCCTGAGCGAGCGGAGCTTTGATCCCGCCTCTCACGCGGCCATCCACTGGCGCGGCTGTTATCGCCGATGGAGGAGAACATGGACTGGCAAGGGGGCTGTCTTTGCGGTGCCGTGCGCTATAGGTCGAGCGCGGATCCGATCCGCGCCGTGAACTGCCATTGCTCGATGTGCCGGCGCTTTTCCGGCGCCGCCTTCATGACCTTCGTCCACTTCCCCAAGCATGCTTTCGCGTGGCAGCGCGGCGAGCCGACGCGCTACCGCTCCTCGGCCGAGGCCGAGCGCGGCTTCTGCGCCCGCTGCGGCAGCACGCTGACGATGCACGAGGCGGTGCTGCCGGATCGGGTGCAGGTGGCGCTCGGCAGCCTCGACCGGCCGCAGGACGTCCGGCCGGACGACCACGTCTGGATCGAGAGCCAGCTGCCGTGGCTCGAGATTGCAGACGACCTCCCGAAGCACCGCAGGATCAGCGACGCCGTGCCGTCGCGGGCGCTCGGGGCGGACGAGCCGTGATGGAGCCACAGGCGGCAGTCGCCCGGTTGGCCGGCCGATGCCATTGCGGCAACCTGGAGGTGGTGTTCGAGTCGCCGAGCGCGCCGGAAGGCCTGATGGTGCGCAGCTGCGGCTGCTCGTTCTGTCGCCGGCACGGCGCGCGCTGCGTCTCGGACCCGGCCGGCGCCGTGCGCATCGCGGTGCGCGATCGGGCGCTGCTGCTGCGCTATCGCTTCGGGCTGGGGACGGCCGACTTCCTGGTATGTCGTCGCTGCGGCGTCTATCTCGGCGCGGTCATGCCGGTGGGCGATGGCGCGGTCGCGACGATCAACGTCAACAGCTTCGATCCGCCCCACCCGTTCGAGCGCGAGGGGATGCCGATGGACTACGGCCGCGAATCCGAGGCCGAGCGCCGCGCCCGGCGCGCCGCTGGCAGGACGCCCGCGGCCTTCGAGGCGCCAGAGCCTTCCGGCGCGACCTCGATCGCGGGCTCCGGGGCGCCGCGCCAGGTGAATTGGTAGGTCTCTCCGCGCCGGACGTTGCCGACCAGCGCCGGCCGGAAGCAGGCGAGATTGGTGCCGGCCGGGCGTCGCACGCTGGGGTACACGATGCCCGGCGAGCCCGCCTCCAGCAGCGCCGCCGCCAGTTTCTGCGACGCGAGGTAGCTGTCTGGGGCGAGACAGTCGGCGAAGGCGCGGTCGTCGCGCAGGTCGTGGAAAGCGCCCGTGAAGTCCGCGAGGTAGTCGTCGTAGGTGACGCTGTCGTGGAAATGGCCGATCTCGGCGAGCGCCACCGTCTTGTGGAAGGCCACCTCGGCCTGCGCCGTCGCGAGCTCGAAGCCGGCATACCAGGCGCCGCGGTCGGGGCCGGCGAAGCGGCTGCCCAGCGGGTGGGCGTGGCAGAAGGCGGCGTTGACGATGCGGTAGTGCGGCACGTCGAACACCAGCTCGCGGATGCCGATCCCGGGCAGCAGGTCGTTCTCGGCGAGCAGCCGCTCGTTGGTGGCGTTGTCGAGATCGAAGATGTCGCGCAGATGGGCGTCGTCGTCGGCGATCCGGGTCAGCACGCTCTCGCCGAACTTCGAGGGGATCAGCCGGTGCGTGTCGCGCTGCGCGAGCCGCGAGATGCGCGGCTGCCTCATGCGCCGCCGCGGCGCGCGTCCAGCAGCCGCCGCACGCTCTGCATGGCCGGGGCGCCGCCCTGCAGCATGTAGGCGAGCGGCGAGCGGCCGGCGAAGATGCGGTTGCGGTTCGGCAGCGCGACCCAGCGGTCCGCCAGCTCCTCGCCGTGCAGGATGTGCAGCGCCTTGAAGATGCCGACCAGATAGGAGATGCGCGTCAGCCGGTCCTGGTCGAGCACCCGGTCGGGCTGACGCTTGTAGTCGTAGAAGGTGCTCGACGCGATGCCGCCGAGCAACGCGCGCGCGTCGGCATCCCGGATCGACCACCGCTGCATGATGTTGAAGAAGGCGCGCAGGGCGGAGCGGCTGAGGCGCGCGCGCTCGTCCCGCGCCGACAGATCCACCACGGGCGCCGGATCGTAGCGGGTAGCCGGGTAAGCCAGCTCTGCACGCATCGTGTTCTCCAATACCACTTACATATGACTCCGAAATCGGAGAAACACAAGGGCTGCCCGCGACGGAGGCGGACCAGAAGGCTTGGTCTTGGCCGGGAAACGGCCCGTAGACGGTGTGGAGGTCCTCGGTGCGAAGAAGGTATCGGTCGGTGTTCAGCGGCCCGCTAGGAATCGCCGAGGCAGACGCCGACATTGCGCGCCGCGCGGATCCAGGGGTGGTCCATCGGCACGATCTTGCGACGGCCGACCACCTGCTCGAGCGGCACCGGCTCGGCGCCCTCGCCGCGCGCCGCGATCATCACGCCGAACACGCCCTGGTTGAGATAGTCGGCGCAGGCTGTGCCGAGCCGGGTCGCCAGCAGCCGGTCGGCCGCCGACGGCGTGCCGCCGCGCTGCAGATGGCCGAGGATCGTGACCCGCGACTCGAGCCCGGTCAGCTGCTCCAGCCTCTGCGACAGCACCAGCGCACTATTGGTGAGCTTCGCCTGGACCTCGGCCACCCTGCTCTTGGCCCTGGCCTTCCGGACGCCGTGCTTCTTGCTCGCCTGCTTGGCGCGCAGCAGCATCGCCTCGGCCTTCTGCAGCTCGTCCGCCTCCTCGCGCGACATGGCGCCCTCCGAGACGGCGACGATGCTGAATTCGCTGCCGGTCCGGCTGCGATGCCGGATCGCCTCGGCGACCGCCTCGACTTCGTAGGGGATCTCGGGGATCAGGATCACGTCGGCGCCGCCGGCGATGCCGGCGCCGAGCGCCAGCCAGCCGGCATTGTGGCCCATCACCTCGACGACGATGATGCGGTGGTGGCTGTGCGCGGTGCTGTGCAGACGGTCGATCGCGTCGGTGGCGATGCCGAGCGCGGTGTCGAAGCCGAAGGTGATGTCGGTGCCCTCGACGTCGTTGTCGATGGTCTTGGGCAGGGTCACGATGTTCAGGCCCTTATCGGCCAGGCGCTTGGCGTTCTTCTGCGTCCCGCCGCCGCCGATGCAGACCAGCGCATCGAGATGCTGCCGCCGGTAGGTCTCGACGATGACGTCGGTCATGTCCATGGTCTTCTTGCCCACCGGCATGCGGTGCGGCTTGTCGCGGCTGGTGCCGAGGATCGTGCCGCCGACGGTGAGGATGCCGGACAATTCGGCGCGCGAGAGCGGCGCCGAGCGGTTCTCCACCAGGCCGCGAAAGCCGTCGTGATAGCCGATCACGTGCATGCCGTGCGCGCCGATCGCCGCCTTGCCGACGCCGCGGATCGCGGCGTTCAGGCCGGGGCTGTCGCCGCCCGAGGTCAGGATGCCGATCGTCTTGACCATGACCGCTTCCCGCGCTGCCGCCGCAAGGCAATTCTATCGCGGCGCGACATTGCGCGTTCGATAGGTCGGATCGGCGATCCTGGCAATGGCGATCTGCCGGGCGCTGTCATAGGCTTTTGCGCATCCGATCCGGGGGAGGTGCCTATGGGGCCGCTCGAAGGCCTGAAAGTGATCGATCTGACCCACGTGATGGCAGGCCCGGCCTGCACGCTGATGCTCGCCGACATGGGTGCCGACGTGATCAAGATCGAGCGCATGCCGGGCGGCGACGATACCCGCCGCTCGGTCCCGCCGACCATCGGCGGAGAATCGGCCGCCTTCATGATGATGAACCGCAACAAGCGCGGCATCGCGCTCGACCTCAAGACCGACGGCGGCAGGCGGGTGCTGAAGCGGCTGCTCGACGGCGCCGACGTGCTGGTCGAGAACTACCGGCCAGGCACGCTCGCGAAGCTGGGCTTCGGCTACGAGGACCTGCGGCGCGACCATCCGGGCCTGATCTACTGCGCGCTGTCCGGCTTCGGGCGCACGGGTCCCTATGGCCATCGCGGCGGCTTCGACCTCGTGGCGCAGGCGATGAGCGGCATCATGAGCATCACCGGCGAGGGGCCCGGGCGGCCGCCGACCAAGTGCGGCGCGCCGCTCACCGACATCACCTGCGGCATCCTCGCGGCGATGGGCGTGCTCGCCGCCTATGCGCATCGGCTGAAGACCGGCCGCGGCCAGATGGTCGACACGTCGCTGTTCGAAGCGGGCATCGTGCAGACCTACTGGCAGTCGGCGATCGCGCTGGCGACCGGTACGGCACCCGGCCCGATGGGCTCGGCGCATCCGCTGAACGCGCCCTATCAGGCGTTCGAGACCGCCGACGGCTGGATCGTGGTCGGCGGCAGCAACCAGTCCAACTGGCTGCGCGCCCTCGAGGCGCTCGAGGCGCAGCACCTGGCCGACGACCCCCGCTTTCGCGACAATGCGGCCCGCATGAGCCACCTCAAGGAACTCGAGGCGGCGCTGGCACCCTATTTCGCGGCGCGCCGCAGCGACGAGCTGCTCGCCCGCTTCGAGGCTACGGGCGTGCCGGCGGGGCCGGTCTATGACGTCAATCAGATGCACCGCGACCCGCAGGTCCTGGCGCGCGAGATGGTGGTCGAGGTCGAGCATGCGCGGCTCGGCCCGGTGCGCACCGTCGGCCTGCCGGTCAAGTTCTCGGACACGCCGGGCGAGGTTGCACGCGGCGCCCCGCTGTTCGGCCAGCACACCAGAGAGGTCCTGCGCGAGCACGACTTCACAGACCCCGAGATCGACGCGCTGCTGGCCGAGGTCGCGGTCGCGCTCGCGCCGCCCGACTAGCGGAAGTCCGCCGCCCAGTCGCGCGCGTGGTGCGCGCTCTCGATACGCCAGCTATGCAGCTGCTCGAGCAGCTCGCGCTTGATGCCGGCCTGCGCCGGATCGTCCCACAGATTGCGGTGCTCGCCCGGGTCCTGCTCGAGATCGAACAGCTGGCCGTCGCCGTGCCCCAGGATGTGCACGAGCTTGTGCCGGTCGGTGCGCAGCATCGTGATCAGCTCGGCGGCGCTCTGGTTCTGGTCGCGACCCTGCTCGCAGCACACGAACGGGCGGCCGGCGAAAGGCTCGCCGTCGAGCGCGGGCTTCAGCGAGCGCGCCTCGAAGCTTTCGGGCACCGGTACGCCGGCGTAGTCCAGGATGGTCGGCCCGAGGTCGAACAGCTGCACCAGCTCGTCGACGCGGCGGCCGGCGGCGACCCGGCCCGGCCCCCAGATCGCCAGCGGCACGCGCACGGTCTGCTCGTAGTTGTTCCACTTCTGCGAGTGGCCGTGGTCGGTCAGGCAGTCGCCGTGGTCGGATGTGAAGATCACGATCGCGTCGTCGAGATAGCCCTGCGCCCGCAGGCTCGCGAGGATCTCGCCGATCTTGCGGTCGATCATGCTGACATTGGCGAGGTAGTAGGCGCGCTGGCGGTGGCGCGCCTCGCGCGTCGGGCGGATGCGGTGCGCCACGGAATCCGGCTGGCGCTCGACGTGGCGCTCTCGCAGTTCCTTGAAGGCCGCCGGCTGCGAGGCGAGATCCTCCTCGGTGATCTCATCCAGCGGCAGGTCCTTGGCGAGGTAGCGCGCGCCGATCTCGGCGATCGGATCGTAGGGCGGATGCGGGCCCGGAAAGCCGATCTGCAGGAACAGGGGCTCGGTCTTCTCGTAGCCCTCGATCCACCACTTGCACAGACTGCCGGTGAAGTTGTCGGAATGCAGCTCCGGCGGCAGCGGCCATTCGAAGGCGCCGAGGCGCTCCTCGAAGTCGGGCCAGGCGCGGTAATTCGGCCGCGACGCGATGCCGTTGGCGGCGAGCGCGCGGTCCCATTCGTCGAAGTAGTAGCGGCCGACCTGCTTGGTGCGGCGCTCCTTGTTCTCGACCGTGTAGCGCTGGTGGAAGCCGCCCGGCACGTCAAACGGCTGGAAGTGCATCTTGCCGAGATTGACGCAGCAATAGCCGGCCCTGGCCAGCAGCTCGACCCAGGAATGGCGCCAGCTGTCGCCGTTCCTGAGGATGCCGGTGGTGTGCGCGAAATAGCCGGTGAACAGGCTGGCGCGCGCCGGCACGCAGGACGCGGCATTGACGTAGCAGCGGCTGAACGTCGTGCCCTCGTTGCATAGCCGGTCGATCTCCGGCGTCCCCATGAACGGGTAGCCGAGCGCGCCGACCGTGTCGTAGCGCTGCTGATCGGTCATGATCAGGATGATGTTCGGCCGCCGCTCGCTCATGTCCCTGCCTCTTCTTGCCGGTTGCTTCAGCCCTTGACCGCGCCGGCGGCGAGTCCCGCCACCAGATAGCGGCGCACCAGGAACGAGAAGACGATCACCGGCAGCATCACGAGGGTGCCGCCAGCGGCGATCTTGCCCCACTCCCAGCCTTCGAGATTCATGAAGTTGACGATCGCCACCGTCGCGGTCATCGCGTTCGTGCGCGTCAGGATCAACGCGAAGAAGAAGTCGTTCCAGGCGTAGATGAAGCAGAGGATCGCCGTCGCCGCGAGACCCGGCGCCGCGAGCGGCAGGACGATCCGGAAGAACGCCTGGAACATCGAGGCGCCGTCGATCCAGCTGGCTTCCTCGAGCGCCGGCGGCAGCGCGTCGAAGAACGAGCGCATCATCCAGACCACCAGCGACAGATTGAAGGTCAGGTAGATCAGGATCAGCCCCGGCAGGGTGTCGAGCAGGCCGGCGTGGCGATAGGCCAGGAAGTAGGGGATGGTGAAGGCGATCGGCGGCGCCATGCGGCTCGCCAGGATCCAGAGCGACATCTGCTCCTTGTGGCGGAAGGTGGCGCGCGAGAGCGCATAGGCGCCGGGCACGCCGATCAGGATCGACAGCACGGTCGTGCCGATCGCGACCACCGTGCTGTTGAGGAACGACGGCGGGAACATGCCGTCCCAGAGATCGACGTAGTTCTGCAGCGTCGGCTTGAACAGCAGCACCGGCGGCACCGCGAAGATGATGGCGTTCGGCTTGAACGAGGTCACCAGCAGCCAGACGAAGGGCAGCAGCACCAGCGCCAGCACGGTCACGACGGTGGCGTAGCGGGCATAGCGCCACCAGCGCTCGGCGTAGGCGAGCGATCCGCCGGCGCTAGACAAGGGCCTCGCCCCGCCGCACGATTTTGACGATCGCCCAGGTCAGGACGATCGTCATCGCCATCAGGATCACCGTGATCGCGCTCGAATAGCCCAAAAAGGAGAAATTGAAGGCGAGCGTGAAGGAGTAGTAGTTCGTGACCTCGGTGACCTCGCCGGGCCCGCCTTCGGTCAGCAGGTAGATCAGCGGGAAGGCCTTCATGCTGTCGATCAGCCGGAACAGCCCGGCGGCGAGCAGCACGCCCTTGAGGAACGGCAGGGTGACGTGCAGCGTCGTCTGCCAGACATTGGCGCCGTCGATCCGCGCCGCCTCGATGTACTCCTCCGGCATCATCTGCAGGGCCGCCAGCACCATCAGCATGGTGAACGGGAAGCCCTGCCAGATCTCGGCGACGATGATCGCGGTGAGCGCCCAGTCGGGGCTGGCGATCAGCGAGGGGATCTCGAAGCCGAGCGCCGCCGCGCTCCAGTGGAACGGGCTGATCGCCGGCGTGTACATCATCTTCCAGATTACCGCGACGACGATCGGCGGCAGCACCATCGGGATCAGGAAGACGGTCCGCAAGGTCTCGAGGAAGCTCGAGCGGAGATTGAGGAACAAAGCGAGCAGGAAGCCGAACAGCAGCTGCAGGCCGACCGACCAGAGGGACAGCTTGGCCTGCACCCAGAGCGAGTTGTGGAAGCGGCCGTCCTCGGTCAGGAACTGGTAGTTGCGGATCGGCTGCGAGAAGTCGCCGAAGGTCTGCGGCTGGGTGAGGTTGAGCGGCGTGAAGCTGATCGCCACGAGGTAGATCATGGGCACCAGCGTGATGACGATCAGGATCAGGGCGAGCGGCCAGATGCAGAAGCGGTAGAAGCGCCGCTTGTCGGCATCGAAGCTGTCGGCGATTGCTGCGCCGGAGCCGCCCGCTTCGGGCCCGATCGCCGCCTCGCGCATGCTGCGCCGACCTCAGATGTCGAGCTCGATCCCCATCAGCTTGAGCTGCTGCACGGCCTCCGCCTGCGCCTGCCGCATCGCCTCCTCGGCGCTCTGCTGATTGGTCGCGATCTTCTCGATCGCCTTGTTCAGCTTGTCGCCGACCTGCGGGAAGACCGGTACGGTGCGATAGCGCATGTACGGCTCCTCGCCGCCGCGATCAAGCACCTCGAGATAGAGGCCGGCGACGTCGTCGCCGTTGATCTGCAGGCTCTCGCGGAACCAGTCGGAGCTGATGATCGAGCGCCGGCACAGCGCGGCGAAGCCCTGCTCCCTGGCGATCCGCTCCATCAGCTCCTTGCTCAGCGCCCACTGGATGAACGCCCAGGCGGCCTCCTTGTTCTGCGAGCCCACCGGGATGGCGTAGCCGTGGCTGTTGTTGCCGGGATACCAGCCGGCGGGGCCGGTCGGCGTCAGGCCGAAGCGCACGGTGTCCTTGACGGCGCTCTCCGGGGCGGTCGCCATCGGCAATTCCCACGCGAGCTCGCCCGTGCGCATGTTGGCCTGGCCGGCGACCAGGGTGCGCAGCGTGACGTCGTTGTCGAAGGTCAGGACGCCGCTCGGCGCATAGTCGCGCAGCAGGCGGCCGTAGAACGCCGCCCCCTCGATGTTCTCGGGCGAGTCGAGAAGCGGCGTCAGGTTGTTCGGCGGATCCTTGAAGATCTCGCCACCGAAGCCCATCAGGTAGGGGATCGAGTTCCAGTGATGATTGCGGTCCGAGACCCAGGCGGCGACGCCGTCCTTGCCGTGCACCGCCTCGCAGACGGCGATCAGCTCGTCGAAATCCTTGGGCATGCCGAGACCGGCCTTCTCGATCAGGTCGTAGCGGCCGGCGGCGGTCAGCATGGCGCCGGCGAAGTGCGCGAAGCCGTACGTGTTGCCGTCGGCGTCCTGCAGCGACTTCTGCGCGCCCTCGACGAAATCGCCCGGATCCCAGTTTGGATCGGTGAGATTGGGGTCGTTGATGAAGTCGTCGAGCTGGGTGAGCCAGCCGGCGCCGATCCAGCGGCCGCTGTAGATGAACGTCAGGTTGACGAAATCGTAGGCGCTGCCCTGGGTCGACAGCTCGAGATCGACGCGCTGGTTGTGGATCGGGAACGAGAGCGGCTCGTAGTTGACCGTCATGCCGGTCTTCGCCTCGAACTCGGGCACCAGCTCCTTGACCCGCCGCATGTAGACGGAGCTGGTCGAGACGCCGTTCAGCACCACGCCGTCATACTGTTTGGCCCGGCCGACGATGGCGGGGGCGAAGATGCCGGCGGTGGCGAGCGCGGCGGTGGCCGCGGTACCTTTCAGCAGACGACGACGGGTGGTGGTGAACCCCTTGGCTCCCATTCTCTTATTCCCTGATGAGCTGTGCGACGCTGGCCGATGCCCGACACCGAAGCGACGAGTTTGCCGTGCCGTGCCGGCGCTTGCAACCCCGCCGCGCGGCTTTTAGGCGCGGGATCGCACCCGCTGTTCTCGGCCCCGCTCGGGCACCCGGCAGCGCGCCAGGCCAGCCGGCCGTCGTCGAACGGAGAGCCCCGCTGAGGCTCAGCTTGACGCCGGCGTGATCCAGCCCACCGCCGCGCCAGTCGGATCCTTGAGGATCGCGATCCGGCCGACGCCCGGGATGTTGAAGATCGGGCGCAGCAGCGTGGCGCCCGCCGACTTGGCCTTCTCGACCCGCGCGTCCACGTCGTCGACCGCGATATAGGCGAACCAGTTCGGCTGAATTCCTTCGAACTGCGGCCGGTTCATGTCCAGAATGCCGCCGACTGGGGAATCGCCGTCCTTGCAGACCCAGTAGGTGCCGCCGTCGATCGGCATGCCTTCGAACTGCCAGCCCAGTGCCCTTTCGTAAAACGTCTTCGCACCCTCGGGGTCGCGGGTCATCAGCTCGTTCCAATGGAAATGCCCATGCTGCGACATTGTCCCCTCCAGAAGCTTGGTTCCTCACACCAGATCTAGCTGAGCTGCGCGGCAGGGCCAGGAAGCACCCTCGGCAAATCGGCTGAGGTCGCTTCCTCGCCTGACAAACGGCGCGACGGCGTGTACATGTCGCTCCGATCCTACCGCCATCCTTGCCCACGGACCGCAGTCATGACCGAAGCCGCGCTGGCCAACCTGACCGTCGAGACCCTTTACCGCGAGCGGACGCCGGGATCGGCCGCGCTCGCGGCGCAGGCGGGCAGCCTGCTGCCGAGCGGCATCACCCATGACGGGCGCTATCTGACCCCCTATGCCGTCTACGTCGAGCGCGGCGAGGGCCCCTACAAGTGGGACGTCGACGGCAACCGCTACATCGATTACTACGGCGGCCACGGCGCGCTGCTGCTCGGCCACAACCATCCGAAGGTCAGCGCCGCGGTGCACGGCGCGCTCGAGCGCGGCACCCATTTCGGCGCGAGCCATCCGCTGGAGGTGCGCTGGGCGGAGGCGATCCGGGGCCTCGTGCCGAGTGCGGAGCGCATCCGCTTCACCTCGTCCGGCACCGAGGCGACCCTGATGGCGGTGCGGCTCGCCCGGACCTTCACCGGCCGGCGCAAGATCCTGCGCATCAGGACGCATTTCCACGGCTGGCATGACCACATGACGACCGGCTTCCAGTCGCATTTCGACGGCACGGCCACCACGGGCGTGCTACCGGCGGTGGCGGCGCAGGTCGTCCTCGCCGATCCCAACGACGAGGGCGGGCTGCGCGCGATCCTGGAGGCCGACCGCGACATCGCCGCGGCGATCGTCGAGCCGACCGGCGGCTCGTTCGGCATGACGCCGCTCGCCCCCTCGTTCCTCACGGCGCTGCGCGAGCTGACGGCGGCGCACGACGTGCTGCTGATCTTCGACGAGGTGGTCACCGGCTTTCGCGTCGCGCCGGGCGGCGCGCAGGGCCGCTATGGCATCAGGCCGGATCTCACGACGCTCGCCAAGATCGTCGCCGGCGGCCTGCCCGGCGGTGCCGTCGCCGGCCGCGAGGACGTGCTGGCGGCGCTCGATTTCGCGGCGAGCGCGGCGGCCGGCGCCGAGAAGATCCAGCATCCCGGCACGTTCAATGCCAACCCGGTGTCGGCGGCCGCGGGCATCGCGGCGCTGGACGTGATCGCCACGACCGACGCCTGCGAGCGCGCCAATGCCAGCGCCGCGGCGCTGCGAGAGGGCATGAACGCGGTGCTCGCGGAGCTGGAGGTGCCCTGGGCGGCCTACGGCACCTTCTCGGGCGTCCACCTGTTCACCAACCCGAACGGGCGCGCGCTGCGGCCCGCGGACTTCGATCCGTTCGCGGTGCCTTACACCGAGCTCAAGGCGCGGCAGGGCAACATCACGCACCGCCTGCGGATCGCGATGCTGGTGCACGGCGTGGACTTCAACAACTGGCCGGGCGCGATCGTGTCGGCGATGCTGAGCCCGCAGGACGTGGCCGACACGCTGGACGCCTTCCGCGACGCGCTGCGCCTCCTGCGCCGCGAGGGCGATCTCGGCTGAGGGTCATTCGGCGCGCAGGTCGCGTTTGTAGCGCTGCCAGTTGCCGACATAGTGCTCGGCGGCGTAGCGCATGCGCGCGATGTGCTCCTCGCTGACCTGACGCTTGATCTGGCCGGGCGCGCCCATCACCAGCGAGTTGTCCGGGATCTCCTTGCCTTCCGGGATCAGCGCCTTGGCGCCGATCAGGCAGTTCCTGCCGATCCGCGCGCCGTTCAGGATCACGGCGCCGATGCCGATCAGGGAACCGTCGCCGATCACGCAGCCGTGAAGCATCGCCATATGGCCCACGGTGACGTCCTTGCCGATGGTCAGCGGAAAGCCGGGATCGGCATGCAGCACGCAGCCGTCCTGGATGTTCGAGCCTTCGCCGACCGTGATCGGGTCGTTGTCGCCGCGCAGCACCGACCCCCACCAGACGCTGGCGTTTTTCTCCAGCTTGACCTTACCTATGACCACGGCCGTCGGCGCGATCCAATAGGCGTCGCCGAGGGTGGTCACGCGGAGATCGCCGAGGGCATACTGCATGAGCCTCATCCTCCATGTCTGTGCATCGCGGCTGGCCGGGCGCGCCGGCCGGGCCGGGGCATCATAGTGGCGTCGGCCGGTCCCGGAAGCCGCGCCGCCGCATCGCCATGGCCCAGGTGAGCGTCGCCGCCGCGCCGCTTCGAGCGTCCGCGGCCGGCTGGCGGCGTGGCGCCGCCCTGCTGCTCGCGGCGCTCTGGCTGTCCTGCCTGTGGAGCCTGCCGACCGATCCCTACGCGCCGCTGCGCTTCGCGCTCTCCGTCGAGGTGACCGTGCTGCTGTTGCTGCTGGCGCTGCTCGCGCCGCTTCGCGAGGGCATGCCCGGCCGCCTCATGCGCTATGCCGCGGCGGTGGCGACCACGCTGGTGCTGGCCCTCAAGCTCGGCGAACTCGCCATCCGCGCGAGCCTGGGCCGGGGCCTCAACCCGCTGCTCGACCTCGACCTCGCGCCCTCGCTGGTGCGCCTGCTGAGCGGT
>DASUGG010000194.1:0-16265 GCA_036274135.1 Geminicoccaceae bacterium | reverse complement strand
AGGGCGGTGATCATGACCGTTCGCAGACTGGCGTAAAGCGCCGCAATCCAGCGCATAGCCCCTCCCTACCCTGGCCCGGGCGATGCCTGGCCAGGGCGCCCTTTTTGTGCAAACCATGGTCGCACAATCCGCGGCGCGCCGCGACAGGAATTCCACACCGGCAGTGCCCGATCTACGGCGCGTATCTGAGCCGCTCCTGCAGGAACGACGGCAGGCGTAGCTTCTGGTCTCTCAGCAGGTAGCGGTATCTGAGCCCTCTTCGGTTCTCGAAGACGAAGGGAAGCTCGTAGCCCAGGTCACGGGAGATGCCCTTGGTAAGCCAGTCGAAGCGGCGATAGGCGTCCTCCGACCAGTGCTGCGACCGTCTCAGCGGCTCGAAGCCCGCCGGCTTGTCGACCGATTCCCAGGTCACGCCCTCCGATCGGCCGCGCTCGGTCGAGGAGCCATAGACCGGGAAGTTGGCCGGGCGGTCGAAATCGAAGCGGTCGGCGGGCAGATCCACGGCGGCGAAGATCGCGCGCAGGGTCGCCGTCGGCTGCGTCACCAGGTCTTCGTAGCGGACGACGGTCAGCGGCGTCATGCCGTCGCGCTGCCGGTCCCTGCAGGTCTGCACCAGGTATCTCGCCGCATCGCCCCAGAAGCGGCTGGCGCTCTCGAACCGCCAGCCGAAGGAGCGCATGCCGGATTCGACGACGTCCGGCCCGTTCCGGGTCAGGACGACGATGTCGCAGCGCGGCAGGAACTGCTGCGCGTGCGCGACGCCCCAGACGGTCGGCGTCTTGAAGACCGGACGTTTGCGCGGATCCCGCGCGTCCTCCAGCAGAAACCTGGTGATCGCGCCGCCGAGCAGCAGGCGCAGCTGCTTCTGCTTCTCGCTTGCGGTCGCCGGCTGCCAGTGGCCGCCCGCCTGCCTGATGAAGCGGTTCAGATGGCGGAGACCGAACACCATGTAGTCTTCGTAGAGCGCGTTCGGTCGGGTGCAGTCCTTGTGCGCCGCGAGCAGGCGCGCGAGATAATTGGTGCCGGTCCTCGCCGTGAGGCCGATGACCAGAAGCGGTCGCGGCGCCGCTTCAAGACCGTCCTCGCGGGCACGCGGCAAGCGGAACCTCTAGCTTTCGCTGAGCGCGGCGGCCTCGTCGGCCTCCAGGTCGACCGCCAGCGCCTCCGCCTTGAGGGCGGCGAGCTGGGCCGCGTGGATCGCCACCGGCTTGGGCTCGTCGGCGAGGCGCTCCGCGCCGATCAGCAGGGCGCCGTCCTGGGCGACGTGGCCGGCATAGAGGCCGGCGCGCCAGACCAGCACGAGGCGCAACGCCACCATGTCGAGCCAGGCGGTATCGAGCCGCAGGCGCAGCTCGCGCAGGCCGGCGACCACCGCATCGTCGCCGGCAAGGTCCGGGGCCGCCTCGAAGAAGCCGCGGATCCGCACGCCCGGCAGGCGCACGGTCAGCCGGGACAGCTCGGGGTGCAGGTTCTCGGCCCAGAGATTCTCGTCGCCGCGCAGATAGCCCTCGATCTGCTGGTCGGGCGGCGCCGCGTTGAAGAACCGGTAGTCGAAGTCTTCGGGTAACTCAGGGGCGCGCTCGCGCTGCCAGCGCTCGTCATAGGTGCCGGCGAGCGCGAGGCGCGGCTGCCAGGTCCGGCCGATCGGTCCGAAGCCGGCCGGCGGCTGCGGCGTGGCGAGATCGCGCAGCGGCTGCTGCGGGTCCTCGAAATTGGGCATCGGCAGGTCGCGCTGCGCGCCCGCCTTGCGCGCGTAGCCACGGCCGAGCGGATTGGTCGGGCAGACGCTCATGCCGTCCGGGTCCTCGAGGTCGGCGCCGCCGAACGCGCGGCAGTAGGACAGCGGCATCGCCGCGAACGGCGCCGGCGGCCCGAACTCCGGCGTCGGCCCCAGCATGCGCAGGCGGCGCTCGCCCAGCACGCGGATCTCCTTCGGCCGCTCGAGCAGGCCGAAGCGCGCCGACAGCGCGGTCACGGGCTGCCCGCCAGGGGCATGCACGCTGCCGACGCACAACAGGTCGGCACGCGGCTTGAACGGCACGAGGTCGCTCTCGTAGCGGACGAGCGCGGGATCGCCGTCCGGCCCCTCGGGGTCGTCGCTGGACAGCGGCAGCTGTGCCTTCGCGAGCCGCGTGCGGCCGTCGGAGCGGACGTCGAAGGTGCCCTTCACGATCAGGGTGAGCTTGTCGCGGCTCGGCGGCAACAGCGGCAGCACCTCGGCGACCAGGGGCGTGGGATTGAGGACGTCGGGCAGCATGGGGAGGCTCCTAGTCCTGCCTCTCGAGGAACTGGGTCATCGCGTCGGGGTCGCGCACGTACTGGTCGAGCACCTGAGTTCGATAGGGCGTGATGACGTTCGGCCGGGCGGCCGGCGGGATATGCTCCTGCTTGATCTGCTCCCACGTGCCGGTCGGCGTCATACCGCGCTGCGCCGCGTCGTCGTTGATGATCTTCACCGCGCCGAACTCGTGACCGAGCGCTTCGCGATAGGTGTCGTCGTCCACCGAGGGATCCAGATAGATCCGCCGGTTTTCCCAGTCCACCATGCCGGCATCGCTGGGCGACGGCTCCCTGCCGTTCACCGGTCCGGTCCAGGGATGCACCGTGAAGCCCGTCTCCCCCTCGAGCGCCTGCCGGGCGCGCACCGTGTCATCCCAGTTGCCGCTGCGATGCGCGTCGGTCAGCGCCCGCAAGCCCGGCGAGCCCTCGTACATGCGTTCGAGCGCCTCGAGCTCGGCAAGGCGGGGATCGTAGGCCGGATTGGTGCCCGAGCATGTGCCGAGCGGGTCGGTCTCGACGACCGGGTTCGCGCAGTAGGCATAGAGATTGATCCCGGCATCGAGGCCGGCGGGATCCTCGGTCAAATAGCGGGCCGCGTCGGGATCGAAGTAGCGATGCCGGTTGTAGTACAGGCCGGTCTCCGCATCGGCGTACTGGCCGGCGGACCGGAAGGGCTGCTCGACGTCGGCGACGAGGAGGCGAACGATCCTGCCGAAGGCGTCGTAGTCGGCGGCCCAGACCAGCGAGCCGTCCTCGTCGGTCACCTCCTGCGGCCGGCCCAGGTGATCGCCATGGACGAAGTAGCAGCGTGTCGCCGAGGCGTCGCTGTCGACCCAGCCGACCAGGTGACTGCTGCCGCGATGCTGGATGTAGAGCCGGCGCCTACCGTCCGAGCGCAGCTCTCCGACGAGGTTGTCGCCGTTCCAGACGAACAGCGTATCGATCTCCCCGAGCCGCCGTCGGATGCGGCGGCCGAGCGCGTCGTAGGCGTACTCGACGCGCCCGCCCGACGGCATGTCGACCGCGACCAGGCGGCTGCGCGCGTCATAGTGGTAGCGGGTCCTGCCGCCGTCCGGGTCGCGTTTCTCGGTCCGATTGCCGCAGGCGTCGTAGGCGTAGCTGCAGCCGGGGCGCTGCACGAGGCGGTCGGCGTCGAACGTCCACGATTCGCCATCGCGCGACAGGTTTCCCGCCTCGTCGTGGGCGTAACGCTCGTCGCCGGCGCCCGGCCGCTCCACCGCGACGAGGCGCTCGGCCAGGTCGAGCGTGAAGCGCCGGTTGCCGCGCAGCGCGTCGTCGATCCCGACCAGACGGCCGGCGCCGTCGTAGACGTAGCGTCGCCGATTGATCTCGGCGCCGTCGGCTGCCGTCAGGGCCTGCGCCAGGCAGCGGCCGGCGGCATCGAAGGACAGCGTCTCGCGCACCCCGTTCGGGTACAGGACCTCCAGCCGATCGCGACCCGGACGATAGCGCACTGGTCCGGCCCACGCCGAGCACAGCACGCCGCTCGGACGGCCGTCGGCGCCGACATGGTGACGGACCCTCGGCTGGTCCTGGTCGATGCCGAACCAGCCCTCGTCGTCGAAGCCGACGCGGATCTCGGGACCGTCTGTGAAGGCGAAGATCTCGGCGACCGGCCTTGCGTCCGCGTCCAGCTCGAAGCGGCAGGCGAGCGCGGCGGCCTCATGCGCGTCGAGATCGGTCGCGCCGCCGTAGGTCCATCGCTCGACGAGGTCGCCCGCGCGCCGTTCGCGCACGTTGCCCCACGGGTCGTAGTCGAATTCCGCGCGCCGGCCGAGGCGATCGACGATCGCTGTGACCCTGCCGGCGGCGTCGCGCTCGAAGCGCTCGACGCCGCCTTCCGGATGCCGGTGCGCGATCACCCGGCCGCACAAATCGTAGGCGAAGCGGTGCGTCGGGCCGCCGTGGCCGAGCTCGATCATCCGGTTCTCGGCGTCGTAGAAGCAGGCATGGGGCTGACGGAGTGCGGAGCCGGTGGCGGCGACCGGCACGTTCCAGGCGCCGATCGTGAAGGCCGCCAGGCCGTCACCCTTCTGCCGGGCCACGAGATTGCCCTCGGCGTCGTACGCCCGGCTCTCGACCGGCTGGCCCGAGCGCTGGGCGGCCACGAGCTTGCCCGCCTGGTCCCATTGCAGCTCGACCTGCAGCCCGCCATCGGTCGAAAGCCGCCGCAGCCGCCCGCGCGTGTCGAACTCCATGCTCTGCGAGCGGCCGTCGGCGATCTCGATGCGGGTCGCGTTGCCCTGGTCGTCATGCACGATCTTCTGCTGCAGCCGGTCGTCGCGCCAGGTCTCCTGCAGATCGCCCCGCTCGCTCCAGACGTAGCGATAGACCGGGCCGCCGTCGCCGAAGCTCTTGCGCAGGGACTTGCCGGTGAGCGGGTCCCGCTCGATCGTGAAGCCCATCCCCATGGAGTAGGCGAACCCTGCGATCCGGCCGGCCTCGTCATAGGCGATCTCGCAGCTGTCGCCTGCCGGGTCGCTGCGCTCGACCAGCCGGCCGGCCTCGTCGTAGGCGAACGTCCAGCTGCGCCCGAGCGGATCGGTCTTGGACAGGATGCGGCCGCCTTCGTCGAGCACCTTGGACCATTCGCGGCCGAGCGGATCGATGCGGCCCGTGACGCGGCCGGAGGCGCTCAGCCGGTGCAGGGTCTGGCCGCCATGGCTGTCGACCACATGGCTGAGCTGGCGCTCGGGATCGTAGGCGATGCGCCGGTACAGCTTGCCGCCGTCGCCCCAGCTCAGCACGCAGCGCTGCGCCTCGTCATAGGCGAAGTAGAACGAGAAGCCGTTGCGATCGGTCTCCTGGATTAAGAGATGATGGTCGTAGGCGAAGCGGCGCTCGTGGCCGAACGGATCGCCGACCGCGATCAGGTCGCCGGCGCGATCGTAGCGGCAGGTGACGATGGGCTGCGCCGCGACCTGGGGATCGTCCTTCAGCAGCACCTGGATCACGCGACTGTCGCGGCCGTAGGTGAGCTGCACCTCGCGGCCGGCGCTGTCGGTGACCCCGGCGAGGCGACGGTCCTGGTAGTGGAGGCGGACGCAGTTCTTGAAGGCGTCGCGGATGCCGGCGAGCGGCAGCATCCAGCCCTTCCGGTAGTCCTCGGGGAGCAGAAACACGTCTTCCAGCCCACCCGAGTCGCGCACCGTGAGATAGTGGCCGTGATGACCGAGCGTCAGCCCCTCGGCGAGGTTCTGCGCCTCCTCGCCGGCGCCGATCGGCGCGAAGGCGGCGAAGTGGCCGTGCTGGTTGCGATGCGCGATGAAGTCGTCGGTGATCAGCAGATGGCGCTCGAGCTCGTGCCGCCAGCCATGGCCGAACGGGCCGTCCTCCTGGGCGCGCGCGGTCGAGTAGTCGATCGCCAGGCGGACCGGAATCCGGCCGCGCAGCCGCAGGATGACGACGCCGGTGAACACCTTGCCGGTCGCGACGTCGACCGGGTGGCCGGTCGCCTCGCAGACCTTGCGATGCGCCTCCTCGCGGTCGGCGCCGAGCGGCATGTTGTCGGTGATCCATTGATGGCAGGCGGCGGCGGCGGCCTTCATCGCGTCGATCTTGGCCTGGGCGCGCGCCTCGGCGCCGCCGACCATGCCGCCGCCGACAAACACGGTGCCCGGCGGCACCACCAGGACGCCGACCGGCGTGTCGGTCGGATCGGCGCACATCATGCCGGTGTCGCCCAGCATGGCGGCGCCGCGGCCCTCGTAGTTGACGTTCGACGACGCCGTGAACACCTCCGCCTCGTTCTTGGGCGGCTTCTGGAACGAGACCCCGGGCGGCGTCGGGAAGTGCGGCGGCATGTGCTTGGACTTCGAGCCCTTCATCGCGCCGGGCTTGCCCTGCACGTTGACCTGCTTGGCCAGCTCCATCTTGATTTCGGACTTGCAGGGATGCGGCAGCGGCGTCGGGACGGGCCCGCCCGGCGAGGGCACCATGACGATGTGGATGTCGCCGGGCGTCGCGCTGACGATCTGGTCGCCCTTCTTGGCGGCGGGCTTACCCATCGGCGCCGCCCGCCCTGCGTCGACGCTCGCTCGCCTTGGCGGCGAGATCGGCGGCGCCGAGGCCGCCCGGGAACATCGGCTGCGCCTCGATCTCGGGCGGCACCACGCCCTTGGGGCCGAAGGCGATGCGGCCGGCCTGCGGCAGGCGCGCATGCTCGAGCCTGGCACCCGTGGCGCTGCGCGCATCGAAGGCGGTCCAGTTGAGGTCGGCGCCGGTGAGGTCGGCGCCGGCGAAGTCGGCGCCCTGCAGCGTCGCGCCGATCAGGCTCGCCTCGCGCAGCACGGCGTGCGCGAAGCTCGCGGCCGACAGGTCGGCGAACTCGAACGACGCATCGCCGGCATCCGCCCGCTCGAAGGTCGCGCCGTGGAAGCTGCTGCGATCGCCCGTGAAGTCGGCGAGCCTCGCCTGCTCGAAGCGGGCGTAGCTGAGATCGGAGCGGATGAACCTCGCGCCCTCGAGGCAGGCGCCCGCAAGGCTCGCCCCGACGGCCAGCACGTCCCTGGCCACCACCTGGCCGAGATCGGCCCGATCGAGCACCGCCTCGATCAGGCGCGTCGCGTCCAGCACGGCTGCGCGCAGGCTCGCCTCCGTGAGGTCGGCGCGCGACAGGTTGGCCTCGCCGAGATCGGCATTGCCGAGATGGGCGGCCTGCAGCCTGGCGCCGACCAAATAGGCGCCGATCAGCGACGCGTCCTCGAGGATCGCGTCGCGCAGGTCGGCGCCCTCGAGGTCGGCGTCGTCCAGGATCGCGCCGGAGAGATCTGCCGCACGCAGGTCGGCGCGACGCAGGTCCCGGCCGGACAGGTCCTGCTGGCGGAGATCTTGACCGCGCAGGTCTTCAGGCTGCTCCATGGTCGGCCTCAGTTCAGGTTGATCGGCTTGCCCTGCGCCTGCAGCTTGCCGGTCGCCTTGATGTTGATGTTCTTGCCGTTGATCACGATGTTGCCGGACTTGGCCATCGAGATGCTGCAGTCGCCGCATTTCAGGAAGATCTGGTCGGGCGACTTGATGAACACCTTCTTCTTGCCGGCCTCGATCGTGAGATTGTCCTCTTCTGCCTTGACGTCGATCTTCTTTTTCGCCGTGACAACGATGTTGGTCTTGCCCGCCTTGACGTTCAGATCCTTGTTGGCGGCCTCGATCTTCATCTCCTTGTCGGCCTTGACCTCGACATTGCGCTTCTTGGCCTCGATGGAGACGTCGCGCAGCGCCGCCTTCATCTCGATGTTCCACAGCGCCGTGCTCTTGATGTCCTTCATCGCCCAGAGCTCGATCGAGGGGATCTGCGGCAGGAAGCTCTCGAGGATGCTCCACAGGTCGCGCGCGATCAGCGCCTTGGCGAGGTCCATGGGCACGGCGTCGACCATCTCCATGATCGCGGCGGCCGCGGCGTCGGGGTTGTCGGCCTTGGCGAGCTTGTCGTTGGCCTCCTGGAACTTGTTGTAGGATTCGCCGAGCTTCTCGCCCTGGGCCGTGGCCGACTTCTGCAGCTCGGCCGCGCCGCCCAGGATCGCCGGGCTGAGCGCCTGCTGGATCTGGTCGGCGGCGCCGCCGTTGGCGCCCAGGTGCGGCGCCGCGGCGTCCAGCGCGCCGCCCGCGCCGGCACCGGCGCCGGCCGCCGCGAGGGCGTGCGCACCGGCCTTCATGTAGCTCTTCTTGAGCGCGTCCGCGGCCTGCTTGGCGCCGCTCTCGATGAGCTGGCCGACCAGGTTGATCGCCTTCAGGTGGATGCCGTGGTTGGTGGTGAGCTGGTACGACTTGTCGCTGTGCAGCAGCATCTCGGCATTCGAGGTGTGCTTGATCTGGCCCTTGGCCTTGTCCTCGATGTTCTGGTCGGCGGTGCGCGTGATGTTGCCGTGCGCGCTGCGCGCGATGTTGCCGCCGGCATTGGTGGTGATCGAGGCGCCGACGGTCTCGGTCTCGGCGTCCTGCACGTCGATCGTCCAGGTCTTCTGGGCGTGCAGGTAGATGTCCTCGCTGCCCTTCTTGTCCTCGAAGCGGAACTCGTTGAAGCCGGCGCCGCCCTTGCTCGAGTTGCTCTTGAGGCCCGACTGGGTCGCCTTGGCCGGCAGCTCGTAGGGCGGCATGTTGGCGCCGTCGTACACCCGGCCCGTGATGATCGGCCGGTCCGGGTCGCCCTGCAGGAACTCGACGATCACCTCCTGGCCGATGCGCGGGATGTGGATGCCGCCGAAGCCGGTGCCTGCCCAGGCCTGCGACACGCGGATCCAGCACGAGCTGTTCTCGTCGAACTTGCCGAGCCGGTCCCACGGGAACTGGACCTTCACGCGGCCGTACTTGTCGGTCCAGATCTCCTCGCCGCTCGGGCCCGTGACGATCGCGCTCTCGGGTCCCGGCATGACCGGCTTGGGCGTGAGCAGCGGCGGCCGGAACGGCACCGCCGAGGGCTGCACCTCGATCGTGCAGAGATAGGGCTCCTCCTCGCCGCCCGACGAGCTGCTGCGGTAGGCGTCGGCCCAGATCTCGTGCTCGACGGCCAGCACGAGGTACTTCTCGTTCTGGTCCTTGCGCGGATAGTTGGTCAGGCCGAAGGTCTGACCGCTGCCGAGGCCGGCCACGGTGCCGGCGCCGCGCATGCGCTTGTGGCTCGCCTGGTGCTCCTCGAGCCGCAGGCGCGCCAGCACGTCGCCGTGGTCGATCGCGACATAGCAGGCGGGATAGCAGTAGACCTCGCCGTCGGAGCGGCTGTGCGGCAGCGGCGCCGAGCGGCGGGTGGCGAGATCGGCGTAGGGCCGCTCGAAATCGAAGCTGGTCTGGCTGAACCGGCCGGGCCGCACGTCGAGCGCGCTGCGCCACTCGTAGAGGTGGTCGCGCTCGCGCCGCGCCTTGTCCTCGCGCGGATAGAAGGGCACGTCCTTATAGCCGTCGCGCTGCAGATAGGCCTCCTTGTTGTCGGTCAGGATCATCTTGTGCTCGAAGAAATAGAAGATGCCTTCGTCCTCCATCAGTCTGAGCACGAAATTCAGGTCGCTCTCGTTGTACTGCACGCAATAGTCGCGGTCGGGATGGCTCTCGCTGAGATCGAGCGTATAGCTCGCGACCGGATACTTGGCGAAGATCTGCTCGATGATCTTCGGCACGGAGAGGTTCTGGAAGATGCGGCAGTCGGTCGTGGTGGACAGGAACCAGAGCCACGGCCGCACCCGCGCGTGATAGCAGGCGTAGGAGCCGTCGGTGCCGGCATAGGCGAAGTGCACGACATGGCCGTGGAAGTGGCGGGTCGCGCCGGACAGCTCCATGCTGAGCAGCAGCGGCGTTCCGAGCAGGTCCTCGAGCTTGACGGTGTCGCTCTCGCTCAAGAGCTCGACATGGTAGTCGAACAGCTCGCTGACGGCTTCCCGGCCGCGCATGTGGC
Organism: Geminicoccaceae bacterium; assembly: GCA_036274135.1. Classification (GTDB taxonomy): domain Bacteria; phylum Pseudomonadota; class Alphaproteobacteria; order Geminicoccales; family Geminicoccaceae; genus DASUGG01. The sequence continues at coordinate 6,580 of DASUGG010000194.1, read as the reverse complement.
GGAAGGTGAAGGCCTCCGCGATCTTGGTATCGACGATGACCTCGCGAGTCGCAGCCATGCCTGTTCCCCAAGGACGACGTGAGCGCTCTGCCGCAGGCTCATGCTAGTCGCCCGCGGTGATATCCAGGTACGCCCAGCCGCCCTGCACCTGGCCGCCCTGCGCCGTGAGCGCCTGCTCGAGCGCGGCGAGGTAGGTGGCGGCGGGCTCGACTTCGGCGCGCGGGCCGGTGAACAGCGGCGCAGCGCTGGCCAGCGCGACCACGACGGCGCGGCCGTAAGGCGCCCCGAGCTGGTAGTAGCGCGCGCCGCCGGCCGCGTCGGGCGTCTCGCTGCCGAGCAGGACCTCGCTGCCGCCGTCGACCAGCGAGTCCGGCATTGTCGGGCTCGGCCGCAGGTGCACGACGTCGCCGCCGGGATCGACATAGGCGATGTAGAGGTGCTGCGGCGCGCCCGGCGGCACGGCGGCGTGCACGACCAGGTAGTCGCCGTCGCGAAACACGCCGTCCGGGCGGTTGGTCCAGACGCTGAGCGCGCCGGCCTGCGTCGCCCGCTCGACCAGCGAGGCGGCGGAGCAGACCGGCCTGCTGTCGACGACGACGGCGTTGGTGTCGACCCCGGCGAGGCCGATGCCGTCCAAGGTCCCGGTGATCTGGTGGAGGTCGCCCTGCTGGCTGACGATGCCGCTGACCGCGGCGCTGCCGGCATCGGTGACCCGCGCGCTGAGCTCGCTGCAGGCAATGCCGGCGAGTGCCTGGTTGGCACGTGCCTCGAGGTCGGCGAGATCGGGCGCCGGCGCCTCCTGGTCCGGTGCCGTCTCCTCCGTGACCGGCGGCGGCAGATCGATGTCCTCGCGCGGGCCGAAGAACAGATAGCCGAGCCCCGCCAGCAGCAGCAGGGCGGCTGCGCCGAGCGCGACCGGCACGGGCTTGAGCGCCGGGCGCGCCGTGCCGCGCGGCATGCGGCCCTGCGCCGGCGCCGCCGCACCGCCCCGTTCGCGCGCCGGCGCGCCCGGCTCGGCCTTGCCGGGCGCCTGCGCCGCGCGGAGCAACTCCGTCATGCTCTGCGGCCGGTCGGCCGGATCGGGCTGCAGCATGTGCGCGAGCAGGCCGCGCAGCGGCTCGCCGATGCCCTCCAGGTCGGGGACGTGGCGGCGCGCCTCGACGACCTCGGCCCAGCTGCCGCCCGCATACAGCGAGCGGCCGCGCATCGCTGCGGCCATCGTGAGCGCCAGGCTGTAGATGTCCGAGCGGGCGTCGACCTCGTGGCGGATCACGCCGAGCTGCTCGGGCGACATGTAGCTCGCCTTGCCGGCGATGTCGCCGCCGACCAGCGTGCCGGCCTGCGGCTCGCCGAGCTTGGCGATGCCGAAGTCGATGATCACGGCGCGGTCCAGATCGCCGCCCGGCAGCAGGATGTTGTCGGGCGACAGGTCGCGATGGAACGTGCCCTCGGCATGCACCGCGGCGAGGCCGCGCGCCAGCCGCGTCAGCAGCCGCATCGCCTCGTCGGTGCCGAGCGGTCTGGTCTGCGCCCGCTCGGCGAGCGACGGCCCGTCGACATAGGACATGGCGAGGAAGCTGCGGCCCTGCTCGTCCTGCAGCAGCCCCTCGTAGCTCACCACCGCATCGTTGTGGATGCGTCGCAGGATGCCGGCCTCGCGCACGAACATCGCGCGGATGCGCTCGTCGCCCACCAGGTCCGGGCGGATGAACTTGACGGCGAGGCGCGAGCCGTCGACCAGATGGCGCGCCTCGTAGACCTCGCCCATGCCGCCGGCGCGGATGAAGCCGACGATCTCGAAGGTGTGCGCGAGAATCGCGCCGGCAGGCAACTGGCCCGCACCGCGCCCGCCGCCGGCCGCGCCGATCCGCGTCGCTTCCTCGCTCATGGGCCGCTCCGGCAGCCGGCGCTGCGCCAAGCCGCGCCTAGCCGTTGCCGAGATTCAAGACCTCGACCCGACGATTCTCCGGATCGCTCGGATTGTCCGGGTTGACCAGGTAGGTCTCGCCATAGCCGCGGCCGAGCAGACGTTCGGCGGGAATCGCGAACTTCATCTCCAGATACTCGACCACCGCCTGCGCCCGGCGCTCCGAGAGCGACGTGTTGTAGGTCTCGTCGCCCACGCCGTCGGTATGGCCGGCGATCTCGAAGCGATCGGCGCGGAGACGCCCGTCCAGCAGCGCCGCGCCGAGGATGTCGAGGTTGGCCTTCGCCTCCGGCGTGATCTCGGCCGAATCGAACGGGAAGGTCACGCGAAGATCGCCGATCCAACCGGTCGCGGCCGGCTCGGCCGACGCACCGGCCGCACCGCCGCCGCCGACCACGATGCCGCGCAGCGAGCGGGTCAGCGGCTCCGGCTCGCTGCGCGCCAGCCGCTCGACGATCTGCTCCTTGGTCCAGACCACGTCTTCCTGGGCGTGTAGCTGCAGGCCGCCACCGCCGACGCACATCGCCGCCGCGAGCGCCAGGGCAACGCGACTTTGGATTCCTGCAGTCCTATTGGGCATCTTCTTCCTCCCCCCTGCAGCCGTCGTGATGGTGACCTTGAAAACGAAGTGGGTCAAGCGCCCGATCCTGGCGGAGACCGCTCCGCGACAACTGAAACAAGAAGTTGCCCGGCGGACGTCGTCGGGAAACCTTGACCGGGCAAGATGCTACAGCGCTCTTGCGGGATCGAGTGTGACAGGCTTCACTTACGTCTGCGCGGGAATTGGTATATCGTGCCCCGCGAATGCCTGAATGGCAGGGTCGGCACTATGGCCTTAAGTGTTGCATCGCTGGTCGAGCCGGTCGCCGGGGACGCCCCGACCGGGATGGACCCGGCCATGCACGACGGCCTGTACCAGACGCTGCAGGAGGCGATCAAAGGCCGCGTCGAGTACAAGGTCGTCGGCAAGGACGAGGTGCGGGTGTTCCACCCGCCCGACTGGCGCGCGGTGTACGACCAGGCGCTCGACTGCGCCAGCCGGACGCGCGATCTCCGGGTCTGCATCATGCTGGCCCGCGCGGCGGCCGCGAACGAAGGGCCGACCGGCCTGACCGCCGGCCTGGAGCTGCTGCGCGAGACCTGCACCCGCTACTGGGAAGAGCTGCATCCGGCGCTGGACGGCGATGCGAGCGATCCGGGCGAGCAGGCGTTTCGCCGGATCGCGGCACTGAACGAGCTGTCCGACCGCAGCGGTCTGCTGCGCGATCTGCGCGACATGCCGATTCTCGAGGCGCGCGGCATGGGCCGCTTCGGCCTGCGCGCGATTCATCTGGCGCAGGGCAAGGAAGCCCCCTCGCCCGGCGAGGAGGTGCCGGAGGCCGGGCTGGTCCAGGGCGCGCTCGACAACGATTCCGGGCTTGCCGACACGCGGGCCGCGATCGTCGCCGCCCGGCAGGCGCTCGGCAGCCTGGATCAGGAGCTGCGCCGCCGGCTCGACAGCCACGCGCCCGACCTCGCGCCGCTCGGCAGGACGCTGGACGAGATGGCCCTGGCGCTCGGCGCCGACGGCATCGCCACGAGCGTTCAGCCCGCCGCGGCTGCGCCTGCCGCCGGCGGCGGCCCGGCCGTCGGCGCGAGCGCCATGCCTGCCGCGGCCACGGGCGACATCGCCAGCCGCGAGCAGGTCGTCGCGGCGCTCGATCGCATTCTGCAATACTACCAGCAGTACGAGCCCGCGAGCCCGATCCCGCTGCTGCTCAAGCGTGCGAGGCGGCTTGTGCCGATGGACTTCCTCGATCTGATGGAAGATCTCGCGCCGGCCGCGGTCAAGCAGCTGAAGGAGATCGGCGGTATCGGCAAGAAAGCGGAGGAATAGCGGCGCCGGTCACGACGCCGCCATCGCGAGCTCGGCCATGCCAATTCGGCGGCCCGCCTGAAGGAGTGAGGTGATGGCAGACAGTGGACAGAAGTTTATCGGTCGCAATCGTGCGCCGCGCGTGCAGATCGAATACGACGTCGAGATCTACGGCGCCGAGAAGAAGGTCCAGCTGCCCTTCGTGATGGGCGTGATGGCCGACCTGTCGGGCAAGTCGGAAGTGCCGCAGGGCGCGGTCGGCGACCGCAAGTTCCTGGAGATCGACGTCGACAACTTCGACCAGCGCATGCGCGCGATCCGCCCGCGCGTCGCGTTCAGCGTGCCCAACACCATCACCGGCGAGGGCAACATGAACGTCGACATCAGCTTCGAGAGCATGGACGACTTCTCGCCGGAAGCGATCGCGCGCAAGGTCGAGCCGCTGCGCAAGCTGCTCGAGGCGCGCACGCAGCTTGCCGGGCTGATCACCGCGATGGACGGCAAGGACGGCGCCGAGCAGCTCATCGCGAAGACCCTCAACGACCCGCAGCTCCTGGAATCCCTCGCGAGCGCGCGGCAGTCCGCTGAGAACGAAGGCAAGGCTGACGGCTGAGCATTGGGATTGACGGAGGACATCGACCATGGCCGAAAAGCAAGCGGTCCAAGAAGCGCCGGCAGCGGCGACCGAAGTCGCGGAGCAGAGCCCCTTTGCGACGCTCCTGCAGCGTGAGTTCAGGCCGCAGACGGATCAGGTGGCGCAGCGCATCGAGGGCGCCGTGCAGATCCTCGCCGAGCAGGCGCTGGCGGACACCACCCTGATCTCGGACGACGCCATCAAGTCGATCCAGGCGATGATCGCCGTCATCGACAAGAAGCTGACCGAGCAGGTGAACGAGATCCTGCACCACGCCGATTTCAAGAAGATCGAGGGCGCCTGGCGCGGGCTGCGCCACCTGATCAACAACACCGAAACCGACGAGATGCTCAAGATCCGCGTGCTCAACATCTCGAAGTCGGAGCTCGGCAAGACGCTCGCGCGCTTCGAGGGCACGGCCTGGGATCAGAGCCCGATCTTCAAGCAGGTGTACACGCACGAATACTCGCAGTTCGGCGGCGAGCCGTTCGGCTGCCTGGTCGGCGACTACGAGTTCGACAACAGTCCGCCCGACGTCGCGATGCTGCGCAACATGGCGCAGATCTCGGCCGCCGCGCACGCGCCGTTCGTGTCCGCGGCGGCCCCCAGCCTGTTCGGCATGGAGACCTGGCAGGAGCTGATGAACCCGCGCGATCTGACCAAGATCACGCTGACGCCCGAGCATGCCGCCTGGAACTCGCTGCGCGGCAGCGAGGACAGCCGCTACATCGCGCTCGCCATGCCGCGGGTCCTGGCGCGCCTGCCCTACGGCGCCAAGACCGATCCCGTCGAGGGCTTCGATTTCGAGGAGGACATCGCCGGGCGCGACCACACCAAGTACACCTGGATGAACGCCGCGTATGCGATGGCGGTCAACATCAACCGCTCGTTCAAGCTGTACGGCTGGTGCTCGCGCATCCGCGGCATCGAATCGGGCGGCGCGGTGACCAACCTGCCGGTGCACACCTTCCCGACCGACGATGGCGGGGTCGACATGAAGTGCCCGACCGAGATCGCGATCGACGACCGCCGTGAGGCGGAGCTCGCCAAGCTCGGGCTGATGCCGCTGGTGCACAAGAAGAACAGCGACATGGCCGCGTTCATCGGCGCCCAGAGCCTGCAGAAGCCGCAAGAGTACGACGATCCGGACGCGACCGCGAACGCCAATCTCTCGGCCCGCCTGCCCTACATCTTCGCGACCTGCCGGTTCGCCCACTATCTGAAGTCGATCGCCCGCGACAAGGTCGGCTCGTTCAAGGAAAAGGGCGACATGCAGAAGTGGCTGCAGCGCTGGATCAACAACTACGTCGACGGCAACCCCGACCATTCGACGGAGACCGTCAAGGCGCAGAAGCCGCTGCGTGACGCGCGCGTCGTGGTCGAGGAGATCCAGGAAAATCCCGGCTACTACACGTCGCGCTTCTATCTTCGGCCGCACTACCAGCTCGAGGGTCTGACCGCCTCCTTGCGCCTGGTTTCGCGCATCGACCGCGTGCCGAGCTGAGCGTCGGGCGCTCGCCGCTCGTCGCAAGACCTGTGATCCAGTTAACCAAGTCGCCGCTCAAGAGCACGGTAAGTTAACGCTTGGGTTCACGGGGGCTGCGGCCCCATGACGGAGGGAGGAGACTTTCATGGCGGTTGATTTCTTCTTGAAGATCGAGGGCCCGGACGTCGAAGGCGAGGCGATGGACAGCGCGCACGAAGGCGAGATCTCGGTCGCCTCATGGGCCTGGGGCATGTCGCAGAGCGGCACCATGCACGTCGCCAAGGGCGGCGGCGCGGGCAAGGTCGCCGTTCAGGACCTCACGATCAACAAGCAGGTCGACAAGTCGACGCCGAACCTGATGCAGCACTGCTGCATGGGCACGCAGTTCGAGACGGCGACCCTGGTGTGCCGCAAGGCAGCCGGCGACGGCGGTCAGCTCGAGTACATCACGCTGGTGATGAAGCACGTCATCATCACCAGCGTGCAGCCCGGCGGCTCGGCCGGCGGCGACGACCTGTTCGAGAGCGTCAGCCTGAATTTCGGCGAGTTCACCATCACCTACGTCCCGCAGGACAACGACGGCTCGGCCTTGCCGGAGGTCGGTCCGGTCGGCTGGAACATGCAGACCAACGAAGCGGTCTGACCCGCAGCACCGCAGCATGTCGAGATGGCCGCGCG